>CAMPIC010000417.1 GCA_946886185.1 uncultured bacterium | reverse complement strand
CCGGCGTGGTGTTCGCCTACTTCCTGGTGCTCCCGCCGGCGATCAACTTCACTTTCGGCAGATTGGTGGGAATCAGAATCTCCTCGAGCGAGTCCACCTTCCGCAGCAGGAAATCATCGAGCGTGCGCCCCGGAATCCGGATGCCCAACATGGTGTGCAGGTTCGCGCCGCCCAGATCGCCATCCATGATCACGACGTCGCGTCCCAAACGTCCGAACCAGTAGGCGAGGCCGAGCGAGATCCAGCTCTTACCCACCCCGCCCTTGCCGCCACCCACGGCCCACGCGAAACCTGGCATCTCTTGCTTCATGTGGTCCTCGCCTCCGCATCCCATAAGCTCCACAGATAGCGGAGGTCTCCATGATCCATCGTGAGGAGACGCTCGACACCCTGCCGGAACTCGGGTGGAGGCTCCAAGAATTCCAACCCAATCTGCATGTCGGCGGGATCGTTCCCACTCACCCAACGGATCCATGCAAGGGACGAGAGCACCTCGTTCTGCATGTTGGCCCGTACCTGAAAGCGTGCTCGCATGCCCACGAGGGAAAGTCCGCGTAATCGTCCGATCGAGTCGCTGACTCGAATGCCGCATCCAGAGGGGGAGATGTCGATCACTTCGGCGGGAAGGCGAACGGGGCCTGATTCGCGCGCATCGGGACGGAGCACCGCGAGCTCGGCGCGAAGCCGGAGCTTGCGGCGTGATTTCAGACGTTTGCCGGCGGGCCGCACCGCTCCGGCAACTTCCGTGGCGGCATTCCACACCAACACGAGCCCTCGCGGAGCGCCGTCTCGAGGCGTGGGATCCTGCGCCACGAACCAGCACTGCCCGGGCAGCTTGGATCCTTCACGAGGCGCGGGAAGGATCTCGATCGTGTCGCGCTCGAACACGGAAAGGGCGAGCCGCTCGCGCTTGGATCCGAGGAACTCCGATGGAAGCGGATCGGTCGAATCGGGTCCTCGCAGCGAGAGCAGCTTCTGCACGAGCGGCGCCGCGTCCAAACCCTCTTCCCCCTCCGGATCGTGCGCGATCTTGAGGAGGGTCAGCGCCCGCAGGAACTCGCCGCGCTCGCAAAGCGACTGCGCCATCGCAGGAACCGACTCGGGATCCACCTGCGCGTACAGATCGGGGGAAAGGTTCCATGTATGCGTCGGCGGAGCATGCGGAGACGCCGCCTCCGCGGGAGTCCCCACGACCCATTCGCCGAAGTCGCCATGCAGGAGCTTGTCGAGATCGAGGTCGGCCACGAGTGAGTGCCTCCAAGTGTCGGTCGGAAATTGCAGAGTCACCTACTGACTCTCGTTATCGGCCGCGTTGTCCGCTTTTCCGACGGAAACCTGCGAACGGCTTGCCTTTCCGGACCGACCCATCGCGGCAGTTCTTGCCGACACGGGAAAGGAGGTCACCACCGGGCGACGAGATGGTCGATGCGGTTGCGGTTCCACGGTCGCCGGGTCGGCGTTCGTTCGCGTTCGTCCGTCATTCGATCATCCGCAAGCTGCCGCTCCGAGCGACCACCTCCCTCGGTTGTCGGTGCTCGCTCCTCTGTGGGAAACTGGTGACCAACGACCAATTCCGAGGGGATGGGCAGGGTGGCGCAAGATACGAAAAGCCGGATCGTTCTCGAGGGGACCGTCAACGGACGCTACTTCCGGCGGACTCTCGAACCCGGCGAATACCAGGTGGGACGCAATCCCGAGGCGGACGTGCAGCTCATGCATCGGTCGGTCTCCCGTAACATGCGTTGCTCACGGTCGAGGATGACGTGCTTTCGGTCCGCGATCTGGAATCCCGGAATGGGACGTTCCTGAACGAAGAGCGTGTCATCAACAAACCGGTCGTGGTGGGCCGAAACGACGTGGTCCGTTTCGGCGCGATCGAGCTCAAGCTGGTCGCGGAGGACGCACCCTGGGCTCGGGCGCCCTCCACCGAGAACTTGCTCTCGGGTGCGGACACCCTGCATGCGGCGACTCGGCTCTCCTGGACCGATCTGCAAGAGCCGCCTGCGGAAACGACCTCCGCTCTGTTTCAGGTTCTGGTGGAAGCGGCCCCTCTCCTGGTGCAGCACCGCCCGATTGGAGAGCTCTTCGAGTCCGTGCTCGGCCTCATCGAGCGCCTCCTCACCGTGCGCCGGGTGCTTCTCTTGCTGCACGACGGCGACCAAGAGCTCGTGCTCAAAGCAGCGCGTCCGCAGAGCTCCATCAACGAACGGATGATGCTGAGCGGGGCGATGATGGAAGCGGTCATGACCGAACGCTCCTCGATGCTAGTCGTCGACGCGCAGGCGGACGAGCGCTTCAAGGATCGCCACAGCATCGTCTCTTTGGACGTGCGCTCGGCGATGGTGGCTCCTCTGTTCGACAACGAGCAGGTGATCGGGCTGATCTATGCCGACTCCAACGATCCGCTCGTGCGCTACGACGACAACCAGCTCCGCGCGTTCACGCTCCTGGCCAACCTGATCGCGGTCAAGATCACGCAGACCAAGCTCCTGGAAGAGCAGCGGGAAAAGGAGCGGCTGGCGGAGGAGATGGCCACGGCGGCTCGTATCCAAAAATCACTCCTCCCACTCCGTCTGCCTGTCATCAATGGCTATGAGATCTATGCGAGCCAGATGCCTTGCTTCGAGACGGCGGGCGATCTGTACGACGTCACCACCTTGGAGAGTGGCTCGACCGCGATCGTGCTCGGCGATGTGAGCGGCAAGGGTCTGGGCGCCGCGCTCCTCATGGCGAACGTCATGGCTTCACTGCGTATCCTGTATGAAGAGCCGGACGGGAGCGGGCGCGTCGTCGAACGATTGAACCAGCAAGTGCATCGTTCCACGGAAGCCTCGCACTTCGTCACCCTGTTTTTCGGGCGACTGGATCCCACGAGCAATCGGCTGGAATACGTCAACGCGGGGCACAATCCGCCGCTCTTGGTGCACCGAGACGAGCGCGTCACCGAGCTGCCGGCGACCGGCGTTCCGATCGGACTCATTCCCAAGGCGGGCTTCGGAGTGGAGACGGTGACGATTCCGGGGGACGCCATCCTCTGCATCTTCACCGATGGCATTCCCGAGGCAGCCATTGGCGACGATGAGTTCTACGAGGAAGCGCGCATGGTATCGGCGATTCGGAACCGCTTCGATCAGTCGCTCGAATCGATTGCGGAGGGACTCTTCGAGGACCTCCGTTCCTTCTTGGGCGAGCACGAAGTGGGCGACGACATCACGCTCCTCTTGCTGCGCCGCTCTCGTGGAGACGACACCGATCCAGGATCCGGCGAGTCCACTGTCCGCATGGCATAGGCACGCGGGCGCCCCGTTCGTCGCATCCAGAAGAAAACTGCCGAAGCGAGGTAGTACAGCCAGTGGAGCAAGTAGCTGTACACGAATCCATCCGGACGCGACAGGATGACGGCAGGGAACAGGACCGCGGCAACCAAGGATGACCCCAGGTAGTAGAGGCCGAAGTATCGTCCCACCAGCGCGATGATCGGAATGTGGAGCGACGCGAAAAGCGCGATGAGCAGGAGATTCCATCCGATTCGCGGCATGCTGCTGCGCTCCAAGAGCAGCACGAGGCTCACGAACAGGATCTGCTGGAACAGGATCTCCACCGGCTTGGACACGTTGTAGCGCTGATCCATGCGCAGCCAGTAGATATGAGGATGCGCGCGGATGAGCGCCTCCGGCCGAGCCATCCGGCGCGGAAGCCATCGATACACGAGAACGTGCAGTCCCAGCACGATCGCGAACAGCACCGCGTGAATCGGGCGTAGCTCGTGGAGCAGCGGGACGAGCAACTCACGAAAGGGAGCCGCTACGACTACCGTGGCGAGAAGGAAGTAGGCCGCCGTGATTGGATACCGATCGAGGTAA
>CAMPIC010000416.1 GCA_946886185.1 uncultured bacterium | reverse complement strand
TCGAGTGCCTCCACGGCAATGATCAAGTCGGCGTTTGCGTCGAGGTTCGGGCCTCCGAGGAATATGGAGACCGTGTCGCCAGAAGAGGCTCCGACGGCGAAGTCGGCCATCCCGTCGCCGTTCAAGTCTCCGGCGGCAGCCACCTCGATTCCAAATTGCCCTCCGCTTCCCGGGATCGAGAGATCGGCGATCGAATCCGCATTCGGACCGCCGAAGTAGACGTACGCTCGTCCTTCGTTAGAAGCTCCATAGCCACCCGCTCCCACCAAGAGATCGAGAAATCCGTCCCCGTTGAAATCGTCGACTGCACAAGCGGACATGAAGTCGTCAGGATTCTCGCCGGTGGCCGTGAAGAGAACGCGACCGGAGATGGCAAGCGCCGGACTGGTCGCGCCGAGGATCAGGCTCAGGAACAGACCCGAACGCCGACTGAATTGCGAAGTGAGGGACGCAGAGAAATACGGAATCGAAGCTGACATCAGGTCCTCCCGTGTGCTGAACGTCCGGTTCTCGGGAACGCGGAGAGTGACGATCCATCCTAGAAACGGATCCGAGCCCTGCTAGGGGACAACGAGTCCTCAAATGAATCGATCCACTGGCTCCCGGCCCTGTTCCGCGATTATCTCGAGTCACCTGACAACGACGTGCTCTTCTCTGCTGCGAGCATCTGGGAACTGGCTATCAAGCTCCAGATCGGGCGCATCGAGCTGCCGATGAAGCCAGAAGCGATCGCCGCGGCTGCCGAGCGCATGGGATTCGCGGAATTGCCGGTCGTCTCGGTGCACGCGGCGCGGGTTTGCCGGCTCCCGCTCCTCCACCGGGATCCATTCGGCCGGCTGCTGCTTGCACAAGCTCTTCACGAACCGGCGCGGCTGCTCACCGTCGACAAGGTGCTGGCCAGATATTCCGACTTGGTGGACCTGGGATAATCCGGCGGGACGGAAGGACCGGCGCGAGACGGGCTCGCCGAGCGTGCCGGCCCCCTCGAGACCGCGCTGACCCGTTTGTCGGCTTCAGGTCAAGAGCCCGCTGCCGGAACTGGCTGGCTGATATGCGCATGCCAGACTCGATAGGCGTCCGTGGCCACGTCCGTGGGAGTGAGCCGGACGGCCGGGTCGAGTCGCTGCAACCAAAGGAGGCCTGGCCGATCGGACGACTCGGTATCCTCTCGGACCGCCAGCCGTTTGAGAGGAGTCGTGAGGGGGCTCTCCTCGATCACGAAGATGCCGTCTGGTTCCATGAGTGCCCGCCTGATGAGCTCCGGATCCATCCGCTCCTGGTAGTCGCACGGCCCCTGACGCAGCGTCCCGGTCGTATAGAAGTTGTACCGGAGCGCGACGCCCCACTCTCCGAGGATCCGATCGGCGCCGGTCCTCTGCGATTCCCAGGACTCCACCAATCTCTTGAACTCGTCGCTCCGTCGATGAAGCGGATCGACCCACAATGCGAACGAGAGCGTCCCGTAGAGCAGGAGGAAAGACGTGAGGACGACCGCTTTCCACGTGCGCATGCCGATGGTTCGGCTCACTCGCCCGAGGCCGAGGCTCGCGAGCAGACCCAACCAGTGATAGACGGTGATGAGATACGAGTCGGTAAAGCTGGCCTGCAGGAAATGATTCCACAACGGAATCGGAATCAGGGAAACGACGAACGCGCCGAGGACGTGCCTCCTCCTCGCGGCGGAGATGGCGCCGAGCAGGATGAACGGAATCGCGACGTGGAGCGAGCTCACGAGGTAATAGCATCCGCGCGCGATGATGCGCAGCTGAAAGGTGTCCACCGATTCGCTGAACAGGCCGTCTAGATTGTTGGCCGCTTCGAAGATGCCCATCCGGCCCCAGAAGTACTCCTGAAACAGGATCAGCACGGGGGGCACATACACCACGAATGCAGGCACGCTAAACGCGAGCAATTCACGGCCCCGGTATCGCTTCCACACCGCCGCGATGGCATAGAACGGCAATGTGAGGGCCACGGAGGATGGATACGAAAGCATGGCGAGCCCGAAACAGATCCCGGACCATCCGAAGCGCCGCTCGAGAAAGAAGACCTGCGAGATGAGCGCCAGACAGGTGTGGACGATGTAGGTGTCCGCGAACGATCCGAATGACCAGACCACGCCGGAAAGCGAGGCGACGAGCGCCGCAAGGACAGACTCGAACGGCTCGAACGCGAGATTGCGGGCCAGGCGGTACGTGAACACGGCGAAGAGCGCTCCAAAGAGCGCCGACATCGATCCCAAGGTGGTGATCGTGTCGAAGCCGAGCAAGCCCCAGCAGCGGTCGAAGGCGATCCCGAGCGCATGGTATCCGACGAACGGCGCCCGGTGGACGAGATCCCCCACCTCTACTTGATACACGTTCTCCGCTACGTCTCCTGACGGAAGCGAGCGATAGAGGGAACCGAGGAGCAGGATCCCGACGAACACAAAGAGCGCAAGCTGGATTGCCCGGTCGGGATCCAGGAATTTCCGCGGCTGCCGCGTCTCAGGACGCGGCGGACCCCACGATCGATTGAGGGCGCGGCCAAGTGCAAGCATGCGGCCTCCGCTAGCATCAGGCGATCCGCGAACATCGGGTTGGACTGGCGGCGGAACAAGAGTAACGGGGGCCGCTCGCTCCGGCAAGCCCTTCGGCGCCGTCTTTCGACGGGGCGGGGAAACCGCGACCCGGAGAACATAACTGGCAACCGGCCGACCGATTCGACGATACATGGATCGGTTTCCGGAGCCGTAACTTCACTCTCAGGAGAGTTTCGAATGGAGAAGAAGCAGGTCAGCCTCGTCGAAGCCAACGAGTGGTTCCGTACCCAGGTGATCCCCAAACGGACCGCACGCGGCGGATTCTCGGGGAATCGAGTCTGGAAGAGCCCCCTGAGGCTGGTCACCGGCAACACGGAGGATGCGAACGGATTGTGCGGCGATGCCACGGAGTTCGTGGTTGAAGAGTTCTACAGGACATTCGGAGACTACCGGACGAATGACGGCCATCACATCGGCATGGTGCTCTGGAGAGGAGAGGTCCTGAATCACATCGCGGCCGTCCAGCTCGACGCGCAGAAGGTGTCGATGGCGACGTATTCCTGGGATCCAAAGAACCGGCGCGCGACACGACTCCACGCACGGCGCGGCTGCTTCGTGCTCACCACCGGACGCGATGACTATTCGACTTCAGAGCTGCAGCGGCTCACCGTCTACGACCTCTACTACAAGCAGGACCCGCAGACCCTGTGGACCTGGTGGGGAAAGCAAGACACCGCGCGAGGCGGAACCATCACGGTCGGTTTGCCGCACGACTTCGCCGAGTGAGGTGTCGACGCGCGCCGCTCCTTCCCTCGCGACCGCGCCATTCCGTGCTAGACTTTCCGGGGCTCAACCGGACAAGAGCGGATCGATGGACAGTGAGAATGTAACGGCCCTCTTGCATCAGATCGGTCAGGGAGACCCCGATGCATGGAGCCAGCTCCTCCCTCTCGTGTACGAGGAGCTCCGCGAGATCGCTCGCCGAAGAATCGGCAACGATCAGGGAGCGACGCTCGGGTCGACCGCATTGGTGCACGAAGCGTTCCTTCGCATGGTGCAGCCCGCCCCGACGTTCGAGGACCGCAAACACTTCTTCGCGGTGGCCGCGCTGGCGATGCGGCAGATCCTCGTGGACTATGCGCGCCGCAGCCATGCCGAGAAACGCGGAGGCGGGCGTCCTGATCTTGACCTGGATGATCTGGAAATCGGCCGCATGGATCGCGTGGAAGAGATTCTCTTCGTGGATCAATCGATCGACCGCGTGCGCCTGATCGACGAGCGAGCCGCGCGCGTCGTGGAGCTACGGTACTTCGGCGGGTTCTCCGTGGAAGAGACCGCGGAG
>CAMPIC010000415.1 GCA_946886185.1 uncultured bacterium | reverse complement strand
GAGCGAAGTCACCGATCGACTGCGCAGCCTGGGAGCCACCGTCTTCATCGGCCATGCCGCTTCCAACGTGGATGTCGCGCAGCTCGTCGTCATCTCCTCCGCGGTGTCTCCGGGCAATCCAGAGGTCCGCAGAGCTCGCAGGCTGGGCATCGCGACCTCGAAGCGCGGCGAGATGCTCGCAGAGATCATGCGCCTGCGCCGCGGGATCGCGGTGGCCGGGTCGCACGGCAAGACCACCACCACGTCATTGGTCGGCCATCTCCTTTCGGTTGCCGGGCTGGAGCCCACGGTCATCGTCGGGGGTCTACTCAAGCGGATCGGCACGAACGCGGTCCTGGGGAGCGGAGCGCATCTGGTCGCGGAAGCGGACGAGAGCGATCGCTCTTTCCTCGATCTGCAGCCGACCATCGCGATCGTGACCAACATCGACCGCGAGCATCTCGATCGCTATCGCGGACTGGTTGACATCCGGCGCGCCTTCCTCGAGTTCATGCGCCGCGTGCCGTTCTACGGGATCACCATCGTCTGCGGAGACGATCCCAACGTCCGCGCGGTCCTTCCGCATCTTCGCAAGCGAGTCCTGACGTATGGATTCGGCGAAGACAACCAGCTCCGCGCCTATGACGTCGCGTCGGAAGGATTCGCGCAGCGCTTCCTCGTCGAGTGGAACGGAGCGCTCTTCGGAGAGGCGCGCGTCAACCTGCCGGGCCGGCACAACGTGCTGAACGCGCTCGCGGCGATCGGAGTGGGAATCGAGCTCGGCATTCCCAAGCAGACCTGCCTGGAAGCGCTCGGCTCGTTTTCGGGAGTGGGACGGCGCTTCGAGGTGCACGAAACGGCAGGGGTCACCTGGGTGGATGACTACGGGCATCATCCCACCGAGCTCGCCGCGACTCTCTCGACCGCACGCAAGGTGTTCGACCGCCGGCTCGTCGTGCTGTTCCAGCCGCATCGATTCACGCGCACCCAGGCGCTCGCCCGCGAGTTCGCGGAAGTGCTGGCCGACGTCGACGTGCTCTTTCTCGCCGACATCTATCCGGGTGGAGAGCGCCCCATTCCGGGAGTGCGCTCCGACCTGATCCTCGATCAGATCCGCTCGCTGCGCGAGCGCGAGGTGTTCCGGGTCCACGACGAGAACGACGCCGTGGAGCAGGTCTCCACTCAGCTCCTTCCGGGCGATGTCCTCCTCACGCTCGGCGCGGGCAGCGTGTCGCGCTGGGGATCGGCGATCATGGCCCGCTACGAAGCGGCCCACTCGAGCCAGCACGCTTCGCCGTCCCTCGAACGGACGGCCGAGCCGTCCGCATGGGCGCTGGACGCGGAAGGGAGGAGCGCATGAGCTCGCGCCGTCCGCTCTGGAACGAACCGGTCCTTCCCATCGCGGACCTCCTCGCGCGCGAGCGCCGCCGGCAGAGGCAGGGAAGGTGGATCTGGGGAAGCCTCGTCGCGCTCTGCATCGTCACTGCAATCTCGCTGCACGCCTGGTTGGCAGATCCTCCTGTCTGGTGTGTGCGCACCCTCGAGATCGCCGGAAATCGCGCGGTCGAGACGCAGGAGATCGCGGATGCGCTCGAGCTACGGGCGGGCATGCCGTGGTGGAGCGCGATGCCGCGATTGGGAGTGGAGCGACCGGAGTCGCTCCCACGGGTCGCCCACGCGCGCATCGAGTTCGCATTTCCTCTCGGATTGCGCGTGGAGGTCGCGGAGCGGGAAGCGGTGCTGCGCGTGATCGGAGAGGAACTCCTGGTCGCCGCGGCGGACGGCGTCCTGCTTCGACCCGATCCGATCCTCGATCCCGCCGACCTTCCGTGTCTTTCGGGGCACTCCAGCGTGATGCGTCCGGGAGAGCGGGTGCAGGTGGCAGATGGCCCCTGGACCGAGCTGATGCGCGTCGCCTCCTCGATGCCCGAGCTGTGGGCCAACATCTCGCAGATCGATTGCCACGACCCCCACGCGGTCGCGGTCTATCTGCGCGGAGAGCGCCACGTGCTGGTCTGGGATCCCGATCGCAACGATCACCTCTGGGAACAGGTCCCGCACGTCCTCGCCCAGCTGCGCGAGAATGGATTGGCGGGTGACGCCGTCCTCGACATGAGGTTCCGCGAGCGCATCGTGGTGCGCGTGCCCGAGGAGCTCTTGGAGCCCGTGGACGCTCCGCAGGAAGGCGAGCCGGCGCACGATGATTTGGGCGCGATCCCGCATCGCCCAGGAGGTGACCAGGCATGAGCCGGGGCGTCGTCACCAGTCTCGATGTCGGCACCACCAAAGTCTGCACTCTCGTGGGAGACGTGGGAGACGATGGATCTCTCACCATCATGGGAGTGGGCGAGTCCCCGTGCGAGGGAGTGGAACGGGGGCTGGTGGTCAATCTCGAAGCGACCATGGCGGCGATCGAAGCATCGGCGCGCGCCGCCGAGAAGATGGCGGGGCTACCGGTGCGATCTGTCGTGACCGGGATCGCGGGCGAGCATGTGCGCTCTTTCAACTCGACCGGCGTGATCGGCGTGGCGCGCCGAGATCGCGAAATCACGCGCGACGATGTCCAGAGAGTCCTGGAGGCGGCGCGCGCGGTCGCGATTCCGGGCGATCGGGAGCTTCTCCATGTGCTCCCGCAAGGATTCACCGTCGACACGCACCCGGGGATCGAGGATCCGGTCGGAATGACCGCGGTGCGCCTGGAAGCGGAAGTGCACATCGTGACCGTACAGGCGACCGCAGCGCGCAATCTCCTGCGCGCGATCGACCGCGCCGGGCTGCAGGTCGAGTCGGTGATCCTGCAGCCGCTCGCGGCCGCGCAGGCGGCGGTGGCGGAAGACGAGCGCGGTCTGGGAGTGGCGTTGATCGACTTCGGAGGCGGCACCACCGACGTCGCGGTCTTCCACAAGGGGGCAGTGCGGCACACCGCCACCATCGGTTACGGCGGGCGCGCGGTCAGTCACGACCTCGCGGTCGGCCTGCGCACCCCGGTCGAGCAGGCGGAGCGGCTCAAGCTCATGCATGGGTATGCCATCGCGGCCCGCGTCGATCCGATGCGCACGATCGAGGTGCCGGGCGTGGGCGGACGCGACGCGAGGCCGGAGTCGCAGCGCGAGCTTTCGCGAATCATCGAGCCGCGCGTCACCGAGATCCTGACGCTCGCGCTGGAAGAGATCGAGCGGGTCATCGACCGGTCGCTCCTCGCGGGCGGCATCGTTTTGACCGGCGGCAGCGCGCGCATGCCCGGTGTCGTCGAGCTCGCGGAGCGCGTGATGCAGCTTCCGGTGCGGATCGGCTCGCCCTTGGGCGTGCAAGGCGTGCAGGATCTCGGTTCCGATCCGCGACTCTCCGCGGCGGTCGGCCTGCTCCATCACGCCGCGCAGGAAGGGCGATTCGCGCGCGAGGGCCACGGGATCCTCGACCGCGTGGCGCGGCCGCTGCGAGATTGGTTGAAGACGAACTTTGCGCGCACCCAGGGTGTCGGGTGAGAATGGCTACGGAACGAAGCTTCCATGGTTTTTGCAGCCGCGAGAAGGGATGCTCGCCGGCCAGGGGGAGGTAACCCGCATGCTCGAGATCATCGATGAAACCGGATCGCCCGCGCGCCTCAAGGTCATCGGAGTCGGAGGAGGCGGATCGAACGCAGTGAACCGGATGATCGAAGCCGGACTGCGCGACGTCGAATTTTGGGTCGCCAACACCGACAAGCAAGCGCTCGATCGCTCCCCCTGCTTGCACCGACTGCAGATCGGCCGCGCCACCACGCGCGGTCTGGGCGCGGGAGGCGATCCGGAGATCGGCCGTCTTTCCGCGGAGGAAGATCAGGCCGCGATCGAGAAGATCGTGTCCGGCGCAGACATGGTCTTCATCACCGCGGGGATGGGAGGCG
>CAMPIC010000414.1 GCA_946886185.1 uncultured bacterium | reverse complement strand
GGATGTGCGCGCCGGCGTGCAGCCTCACGACAAGGAGATCGCGCGCGAGCTCCACAAGCTCGACGTGCCCGTGCTCCTCGTCGGCAACAAGGCGGATCACGACAAGCTCGACGCCGATGCCGCGGAGTTCCTCGAGCTCGGATGGGAGAAGGTCCACCCGACCTCCGCCGCGGAAGGGCGCGGAGTCGCCGATCTCCTGGACGTCGTGGTCGAGACGCTGCGTGCGACTCCGCCTCGCGCCGTTCCTTCGCGCGCCGGTCTGGGCGGCGATGAGGGCATCCGCGTCACTCTGGTGGGTCGTCCCAACGTCGGCAAGTCTTCGCTCGCGAACCTTCTCCTGGGGGAGCAACGGATGATCGTCGACAGCGTGCCGGGCACGACGCGCGACGCGGTCGATGCGACCTTTCGCTATCACGGTCGGGATCTGGTGCTGGTCGATACCGCGGGCATCCGCCGGCACATTGGCAATCAGCCGGCCTACGAGTTCTACGCCACCTTGAGGGCGATGCGGGCGCTCGATCGCTCCGACATCGCGATCCTGGTGCTCGACGCCACCGAACCGATCTCGCGGCAGGATGCGCGGATCGGATCCCTCATCGAAGAGGCACGCACGGGAGTGGTGATCGCCGTCAACAAATGGGATCTCCTCCCGGAGAAGACCGATCGCACGATGGGGGAGTGGGTGCGTCGCATCCAGGAAGAGCTTCCTTTCCTCGCGCATGCGCCGATCGTGTTCCTCTCCGCGCTCACGCATCAGCGGATCCACAAGCTTCCCGAAGCGATCATGACCGCGTATGAGAACACTCGCAGGGAGATCCCGACCGCGGAGTGGAATCGAGTTCTCGCGCATGCCACGGAGCACAATCCGCCCAAATCGCGAGGAAGCGGGCAGCGCCCGATCCGCATCTACTACGCGACCCAGATTCGCACCGCGCCGCCGACGGTCGCGCTCTTCGTGAGCGAGCCGGGCCGGATGGCGCACGACTATCTCCGCTATCTCGCCGGCAAGTTCCGCGAAGCGTTCCCCTTCGAGGGGAGCCCGCTCCGCCTGGTGCTGCGGAAGAGCTGACGCATGACCTGGGCGCTCGCGGCGATCGTCTCCTTCTTGATCGGATCGATTCCGAGCGGACTCTGGATCGGGCGCGCGGTCCGGAGGATCGACGTGCGCGAGCATGGCTCGGGCAATCTCGGCGCGACCAACGTCTACCGCACCCTCGGCCCCGTCTGGGGCGTCACGGTCTTGCTGCTCGACGCCGCCAAGGGAGTGGCCGCGGTCCTTCTGGCGCGCGAAATCGTTGCTACATACGGCGGACAAGCGCAGATCGCGGTGACCTCCGCCGCGCGCGCAGCGCAGTCAGCTACGACGGCGCTCGCAGCGGCAACCAACACTGCGTCAGCCTTGTTCGCCATGGCCGCCGACACCGCTTCCGCAGCGCTCGCGGCGGGCGATGCGGAGTCTTCGGCGCTGCTCCTTGCCGGGATCGTCGGGATGGTCGCGTCTGCGCTCGGTCACATGTTCACTCCGTTCGCGGGTTTCCGAGGAGGGAAGGGCGTGGCCACGCTGGCCGGCGCCTGGGCGACTCTCGCTCCGATCGTGTTCGTGATCGCGCTCGCCTCCTGGATCGTCACGTTCGCACTGCGGCGCGTCGTATCGCTCGCCTCGATGGTCTCCGCCCTGGTGCTCCCGCTGGCCGCCGCGCTCCTCTTGGGAGTCTCCGACCCGCGGTTCTTCATCGCGATCGTGGTCGCCGCGCTCCTGATCTTGCGCCATCGGAGCAATCTGACCAGACTGCGCAAGGGCGAGGAGCGCCGCCTCGACCTGCGAGGCCCTCGCTCCTCGCTGTGACACGGCCTGTTTCGGAGATTCGGTGAACGCTTCCGCGATGGACGCGCAGATTCCCACTCGTCCCCTCACGATCTACGGAGGCGGAAGCTGGGGCACCACGCTCGCGATCTTGCTAGCAAAGCAGGGAGTGCCCGTTTCGCTGTGGGCGCGCGATCCGGCCCAGGCGCAGGACATGTCCCACCATCGACTGAACAGGAAGTACTTGCCAGGCATCCTGTTTCCTGATCTCATTCACGTGGTTCCTGAAGTCGATCCGCCCGGCTGTGAAGGCGGTGAGGCGGTGATCGCGGTTCCTTCGCACGCCGTCCGCGATTTGGTGGCTCGCATCCCGAGTGCGCCGGCGGTGTGGGTGATCGTGAGCAAGGGGCTCGAGGAAGACAGTTGCCTGCGCCTCAGCGAAGTCGTCGCGCAGGCATCTCCGTCGCCCATCGTGACGCTCGCGGGACCGAGCTTGGCGCGTGAAGTGGCCATGGAGAAGCCGACCGCAATCCTGTCCGCGTCCGAGAACATGGAGGAGGCTCGGATCATCCAACATCGATTCGTGACGCCGCGTTTTCGCGTTTACTGCAGTGATGATCCGCTGGGAGTGGAGCTCGCGACCTCTCTCAAGAACGTGGTCGCGCTCGCAGCCGGGATGGCAGCCGGTCTCGACTTGGGTGCGAACGCGCTCGGCGCGCTCGTCACGCGCGGGCTCGCGGAGATCACCCGTCTCGGGCTGGCGATGGGAGCGCGACTCGAGACGTTCCTGGGGCTGGCCGGCGTCGGCGATCTCGTCACTACCTGCACGAGCTCGCTCAGCCGGAATCACACGCTGGGCGAAGCGCTCGGACGAGGCCGGGGTCTCGATGAGGCTTTGGGATCGATGACGATGGTGGCCGAAGGAGTCCGAACCGCTCACGCCGCGGTTCAACTGGCCGCTCGGGTGGGGGTGGAGGTTCCGATCGCGGCGCAAGTGCACCGCATTCTCACCGAAGGGCTCGATCCTCGGGCGGCGCTCGATGAGCTCATGACTCGTCCGCTCCGTTCCGAATAGGCGAGGAGGTCCGGATGCCCGAAGGTCCAGACGCCGAATCGATCAAGAAGCTCTACTACTCCATCAGCGAAGTGAGCGAGATGCTCGGCGTCAAGCCGCACGTGCTCCGCTACTGGGAGACGCAGTTCGGCGCGCTCCGTCCCAAGAAGAGTCGAGCGGGCAACCGCATGTATCGCGAGCGCGACGTGGAGATCCTGCGGCAGATCCAGGAGCTCCTCCATGTCCGGCGCTACACCATCGCGGGCGCCCGCCGCGAGCTGAGCCGATTGCGGACTTCGGGCGCGTCGGTCCCTGTAGCCGAGGAGCACGGCGACTCCGATGAACTCCGCGAATCGGACGTCGATGCCGACGCGCTCCCCGAATCGGCGAGCAATGATGACGGTGCTCGCCGCCGATCGGCTGGGAGAAATACGGGCGCGCTCCATGGATCCGCGGGCAACGAAGCGGATGAGCTAGCTGCTGAAGAGCTACCTGCCGAAGATGAACCGGCTGCCGAAGAGCGCACGTTCGCGCATGACGAGCCCGCCTCTTCTGTCGGTCTTCCCCCGGCGAATACGTCGGGGGAGCGCAACTCCAAAGATCCGCTGCAGACATCCCTCGACGTGCCGCGACCCACGGTTCCTCGCGCCGCGCTCACCGAATTGCGCGAAGAGATCGTCCGTCTCCAGGAGTGGCTGGAGCATCGCGCCAAGCACTGACCAGATCGAGGACGGTGTGAACACCGGTTCCGCAAGCCCAGTCGGAGTGGAGAGCTCGTTCAGAGTCGGCCTGGCACCCTGCTGGAGGTTTTGGTTGAACCATCCCGGCACTGCACCTAGGCTGAATCGAGATGTTTTGCCGACCCTCGGGGTCGATCCGCGTTCGGGGCGTGGCGCAGCCTGGTAGCGCACTTGCATGGGGTGCAAGGGGTCGCTGGTTCGAATCCAGTCATCCCGACAAAATAATAAAATATAAATTAAATTTACTGTAATTCGTTGCCCTAGCCC
>CAMPIC010000413.1 GCA_946886185.1 uncultured bacterium | reverse complement strand
GATCGCCCGGATCGTTCTTCACGTCGGCCCGGGAACCTTTCTGCCGGTACGAGCTGCCACGGAGGAGGAGCATCGGGTGTTGCCCGAGAGGTATTCCATTTCCGGGGAGGCGACGCAGCTCATGAACGCTGCGCGCGCGGGCGGGCATCGCGTGATCGCAGTGGGGACGACAGTCGTTCGCGCTCTCGAATCGGCGGCGCGAGGCGCGGAGCCGGCGATGGGAGGCGGAACGATGATGCAGCCGAGCGAAGGATGGACCGATCTCACGATCGTCCCCGGGCATCACTTCCGCGCGATCGATGGTCTGGTGACGAACTTCCACCTTCCGCGCTCGAGCCTTCTCCTGTTGGTCTCCGCGTGGGTGGGCCGAGATCGGATCCTCACGGCCTACCGGGACGCTATCGATCGCGGATACCGCTTCTACAGCTATGGCGACGCCATGCTGATCGTTTAATGACGCGGCTGCGCTACGAGAAGCTCGCGCAGTCGGGGCGGGCGCGCGCGGGCCGGCTGCATCTGGAGCGCGGCATGGTGCAGACGCCCGCGTTCATGCCGGTGGGAACGCAAGCGACGGTGAAGACGCTCGACCCGATCGAGATCGAGTCGACCGGAACCGAGATCCTCCTCGCCAACACCTACCATCTCTACCTTCGCCCCGGACATGAGCGCGTGCGCAGACTGGGCGGCCTCCACACCTTCATGAGTTGGCCGCACCCGATCCTCACCGATTCGGGGGGGTACCAGATCTTCAGTCTCGCGCGGCTCAACAAAATCGAAGCGACCGGAGTGACCTTCCAATCGCATCTCGACGGGTCGCGCCACCATCTGACTCCGGAGCTGGCCACGCGCATCCAGATCGCGCTCGGGAGCGACATCCTGATGGCGTTCGACACCATGTCTCCGTTCGGAGCCGATCATGACGCGATGCGCCGCGACATGGAACGAACGACGGAGTGGGCCCGGAGCTGCCGTGATGTCTGGCTCGAAGAAGGCAGTCCCGGTTCCAACCTGTTCGGCATCGTGCAGGGAGGATTCGACCCCGAGCTGCGCAGAGAATCCGTGGCGGCTCTCCGTGAGCTCGACCTGCCGGGATACGCGG
Organism: uncultured bacterium; assembly: GCA_946886185.1. The sequence goes on along the minus strand of CAMPIC010000413.1, from coordinate 2,768 downwards.
TAGGAGGGCTCTCCGTGGGCGAGCCGATGGAGCTGGCGCTCGCGATGCTCGACGAGACCGTGCCCGCGATGGCCGAGGACCGTCCTCGCTACCTCATGGGAGTGGGCCGACCGGAAGACATCCTCGAAGCGGTCGATCGCGGAATCGACATGTTCGACTGCGTCCTGCCGACGCGGAATGCGCGGAAGGGCTCGGTCTTCACCTCGCGCGGAAAGCTGGTCGTGAAAAACTCGATCTACGCGGAGGATCAAAGGCCGCTCGATCCCGATTGCGATTGCCCCGTCTGCCGCCGCTACACGCGCGCCTACATTCGCCACCTCTTCCAGGCGCGCGAGATCCTGGGGCTGCGGCTGGCCAGCATTCACAGCCTCAGCTACTATCAGTCGCTGATGTCGGGGATCCGACGAGCAATCCAGGAATCGCGCTGGTCGGAGTACAAGCGGCAAACGTTGGCCCGTCTGACAACGCCGCAGGATTAACGGCGGGACGCGGCCTTGGATCCTGACGACGCCGGAAGATTGGCCGCGGGACGGCCGCGGACCCGGCGACGCCGGAGATCAGCGGTGGGATCAGCGGCGATCATGGCGCGCCGGGGGGACAGCGACTTGTCGATCAAGGTCAGAGGTTCCCGCAGGGATGGTGTTCGAAACAAGGAGGATGGATACGGTGTTCAGCGACGCGCTTCGTTCGATCAGTAGGAACGCTCGATCACGCCGATTGCGCACGGACCGGTGGGGGCGGTTCCGAATCCGCTCCGTCGCCGTGTCTACGTCGATGATGGCCATATTGACGGCGGCGATTGCCCCGGCTGCGAGCGCGCAGAGCCCGGGCGCTCCGCCCACCGGTCCCGGAGGAGTGCCGCTCTGGACGGGCAACCTCTTCCTCATCGTCTCGTTCATGCTGATCTTCTACTTCCTCCTGCTCCGTCCCCAGCAGAAGCGGCAGAAGCAGGCGCAGAAGATGTTGGAGAGCCTGAAGCGAGGCGACCGCGTCATCACCACGGGCGGAATTCACGGCACGATCCTGAACGTGAAGGACGACGTCATCACCATCAAGATCGACGACAACGTAAAGGTGGACGTCTCCAAGAGCGCGGTCACGGCGGTCGTGGGGGAGGGAAAGTAACTGCGGGTTCTCTTCCTCGGGACACCGGACTTCGCCGCTACGGTGCTGTCGCACCTGTTGGAGAGCTCGCACCAGATCGTGGGAGTCATGACGCAGCCTTCGCGCCCGACCGGCAGAGGACTCCAGCTCTCCGATCCGCCCGCGGCACGATTGGCCCGAACGCACCAGGTGCCGGTCCTTCAGCCGGAGAAGATCCACTCCCGTGAATCGCTTGCCGGATTGGCCGCGCTCCATCCGGACATCATCGTGACCGCGGCGTTTGGACGGCTCCTGCGCAGCTCGCTGCTCCAGCTTCCTCCGCGTGGATGTTGGAACGTGCACACCAGTTTGCTGCCACGGCATCGCGGCGCGGCTCCCGTGCCCGCTGCCATCCTCGCGGGCGATGCGTGGACCGGGGTCACGATCTTCGAGCTCGATCCCGGGATGGATACCGGACCGATGCTGGCCCAACGCATGACTCCGATCGAACCTCGCGAACCCTCGGGGGATCTGACCGCCCGACTCGCGCATCTGGGCGGCGAGCTGCTCGTCGATTCGCTCGACGAGGAAGCGCGTTCACCTTTGCCCCGCATTCCGCAGCCGGCGCTCGGAGCGACGCATGCACCGATGTTGCAGAAGGAGGATGGGCGCATTCCGTGGAATCGTCCGGCGGAACATGTCGATCGATGGATCCGCGCGGTCACTCCATGGCCCGGCGCGTTCACCTTCGCGAATGGACGGCGGCTCATCGTGCGGGCGGCGACCGCGCTCCATACCATGCCGATCGATGCGGAGCCGGGCACCGTCCTCGATCTGCGCGAGGGAATCGACATCGCCTGTCTGCCGGGAGCGGTGCGCTTCACGCTGGTGCAACAGGAAGGCAAACGCCCGCAGCCGGCCGACTCGTGGGCGCGCGGCGCGCGGCTCGACCGTGGCAGCGTCCTGGGGCGGGAGTGACGCCGTCCGACTCCGCGCGGTCCCGGTCCGGATCCGCGGGACCGCCGTCGTCTCGATCGCTGGCCCTCGATCTTTTGATTCAGTTCGACCAATCTCCGTTCCCTGTCTCCGGGCCGCTCGAACAGGTGGAAGGCCGTCTGGAAGATCCGCGCGAGCGACATCTGGCGCGCGCGCTCGTGACCGAAGTGCTGCGCCATCGCAGTCGTCTCGACTGGGTGGTCGCGCGGTGGTTGCGGCGGGGAGGAGTGAACGATCTGCCGGCGACGGCGCGCAACGTGCTGCGGATCGGGGCAGTCCAGCTTCTGCTGTTCGATCGAATCCCGCAGCATGCTGCGGTGAACAGCTCGGTCGATCTCGCGCGCTCCCGCGGGGCGGCCGGATTGCCGGGACTGGTCAATGCGGTGCTTCGTAAAGTGGCGCGCGACGGTCGCGCTCATTGGGACGAACTCGATGCAAGCAGCGCCCCGACTTCGAGCGGTGCACATGGTTCGCGCGGCGCAAAGGCTTCGAGCGGTGCACACGGTTCGAGCGGCGCAAAGGCTTCGAGTGGTGTGCACGGTTCGCGCGGCGCAAAGGCTTCGAGCGGTGCACATGGTTCGCGCGGCGCAAAGGCTTCGAGTGGTGTGCACGGTTCGGACAGCGCGCATATTCCGCGCGCGACCAGCCAATCCGGATGGGAGTGGCGAAGCGCAAGCAGCGCCGCGCGC
>CAMPIC010000412.1 GCA_946886185.1 uncultured bacterium | reverse complement strand
TTCCATGCCCACGTCCCCCCCGATTCGTAAGTCCCTTCGACAGAAGGAATATCGGAGTGGGGAGGGCCGATCTTGACCGATTGCCGCGGAGGATCGCCGGCCGCTAACGGGCCTGGGCCCGCCGCAAAGGGGCATACTGTTCGAAATAGCTGAGGATCCCGTCCGCCAACGCGCTCGCCAGCCGGGCGCGATGCTCCTCGGAGGCGAGCTTCTCGCGATCGGAAGGGCTGGAGACGAATCCCAGCTCGACCAGGATCGAAGGGACCTGATAGCTGCGAAGCACGGAGAAGTTGGCCTGGCGCACTCCCCGGTTGCGAGCGAGGTTTCGATCCACGAAGAGGTCGAGCACCACCTCGGCTGCGCGGCTGCTCCGAAGCAGGGTGTCGCTCTGACGCAAGCTGAGAGAAAACGGAATCTCTCCGTCGGTTCCCGCGTCCCCGGCGTCCGACTCCGCCGGATCGTTTTCGTACCGCGCCAGCTCGCGGGCAGCTTCGTCGCTCGCCCCGCCGATGGAGAGAAAGAAAACCTCGACGCCGTCGGCGTTGGCGGTGGGGGCCGCGTTCACGTGAATGCTCACGAAGAGGTCCGCGTCCGCTTCCTCCGCCACCTGCATCCGGCTGCGGAGAGGAAGGAGGAGATCGCGGCTCCGCGTCAGCAGCGGCCGCACTCCTTCGCGCGAGGCGAGCTCCTTGTGCAGGCGACGCGCGACATCGAGGCAGACATCCTTCTCGCGCACGCCCGGTCCGGTCGCCCCCGGATCGTCTCCTCCGTGACCCGCGTCGATGACGACGATGCGCGGACCGGTCCGTTTCGGCCCGGGTGCGGGGTCGACCGACTCGAGGGGCGGCGCCTGCTCTACCTCGCGGAGCGAGGAGGACTCGCGTGCACTCTCCTCTTGCGCGCTCCCCGCCCTCTCCGCCGCTTCGGAAACATCGAGGACCAGACGCGGTGGATTCTCCAGCGCGAAGCTCTCCACGCGGCATGGCCGCTGGAATCGAAGCGTGAGAGTGAGGCGCCCGTCGCCCGCGAACTCCCCGGAGGCGATGCGACCGACTGCGCCGATCTTCGGGGAAACCGCGGATGCGAGCCCATACGAGGGCAGATCGACGATCCAGTCGGTGGGACTCTTCCGTTCGAGAGAGGCCAATTCCTGCGCCGGACCATCCAGGTCGAGAACCAGGCGAGTGCGAGCCGGATCGTCTCCGCTCCGCACGCCCAGGATGGTCACCGCGCCGGCAGGGGCGGAAAGGAAAACGGCAGCCGCAAGGATCGCGGCTGCCGCATGGAAGTGGAGGCGGAACGAGGCCGACATCGCGGTCCCCCTCACTCGCGCGGGGATCCTTCCCCGCCGAGCGCCGGTTGCCGGTCAGCCGCGCCGGTCGGGCATCTCAGCGCGCGGCGAAATCCCGGCTCACGATGTAACGCGCGGGATTCTGGGCGACTCCGTTGACGCGCACCTCGTAGTGGACGTGCGGTCCGGTGGAGCGTCCCGAGGATCCGAGCGTTCCGATGATATCGCCGCGGTGCACCGATTCGCCTTCCCGACACTGCGCACTCTCGAGATGGGCGAACTTGGTTTCGACGCCATCTCCGTGATCGATCGTCACCATCAAGCCATAGTCGCTGCGCTCACCGACGAAGCTGACCACGCCTGCCGCCGTCGCCCGGACCGGGGTGCCTTGCGGAGCGCGAAAATCGATCCCGTAATGGTAGTTGTCTTCGCCCGTGAACGGATCTTCCCGCCATCCGTAGGTGCTGGAGATGGCGTAGGCGACGTCGATCGGCTCCACGGAAGGAGTGCGATCGAGACGCTCGCGATTCGTTTCGAGGGCGCCCAACGTCTCCTGGTAGCTCCGCGCCTGCAGCTCGATCCGATTTTCGAGCTCGTCGAGGTGCCGGAACTGATCCACCAGATCGGCGCGGATCCCGGGATCCTCCGAAAACGTGGGCACCGTCGTGAGAGGACCGCCCATCCCCGATTGCTCCACCTGCGCCTCCATTGGATCGAGACCGGCGAGGAGTCGAGCTTCGCGCTCGAGGTCTTCGTTCCGGCGAACCGAGGCGAGAGCATCGTCGATCCGGACCGAGATCGACTGCAGGTCATCTTTGAGATCCTCATTCTCCGCGCGAACGCGATCCGTCTCCGCACGCGACTGGAGGACATCGGCGTAGAGAACGACGGAAATGATTCCGAGGACGAGGACGAGTGCGACGCTCGCGAGCGCCGTGGGGAGCCATCGGGTGGAAACACGAACCGAACGAACGGGACCGCCATCATCCGGTACGAACAACAGTTGATACTTCTTCCCCATTCCTTCCTTTCTGCAGCACCGCTCCCGGGTCCGACCCCACCTTGGAAGGACACAAGCAATTGAACCAGAAGAGGTTGCCCGACAGTATCCATCTGTTCAGGCGCAGGACGTCTCGTTTGGACGTTAGCAACCGGCTCGCGCCGGTGTCAATGCGCTTGCCGATCGGGACTTGCCCCTAGTCTCCGATGAGATCGGCTCAATACTCGGGCGTCGTGAGGGCGACGTACCAGGAGTCGCCCCCCCGCTCGACTCCGGCACGTCCGACGTCGGCCTGCCGTCCAGCTCGCGAATGAGGTCGCCCTCGATCAACCCGGAGCGTTCCGCAAGCCCGCCCGGAATGATCGAGTCAACCATCACTCCGGTCTCTGAGGTATCGCTGGCGGCGGAGACGAGCAGTCCGAGCTCGCGCGGCGGAAGCGGGTCGAAACCGGCCTCGAGCTCGAATTGCCCGGGACGCTCGTTCAGGGTCACGTGGAGGACGCGCTCCTGCCCGAATCGGAAGAGGCGGACCGGCACGGTCTCCCCGACGCTCGCCCGGGCCACGAGGAGCCGGAAGCGACCCATGTCCGGAACCCGCTCCTCCCCGAATCCCAGGATGACGTCACCCGCCTGGATTCCGGCCGCGAACGCGGGCGTTCCCGGGAACACTTCCCGCACCATCGCGCCCTCGATCCGCTCCAGCGCGAGTCCGCGCGCCAGCTCAGGATCGACTTCCTGCAGGACCACTCCCAGGTATCCGCGGACTACTCGTCCGTTCTCGATGAGGGATCGCGCCACCTCGTGCGCGAGATCGATCGGGATCGCGAATCCGATTCCGCTTCCCGCTCCGCCGAAAGCGGTGTTGACGCCGATCGCCTCCCCCTCGTGGTTGACCAGCGGTCCTCCACTGTTGCCGAAATGAATCGCGGCGTCGGTCTGGATGAAGTCTTGATACGTCGGAGCACCGCCGCGAATAGAGATCTCGTTGCGGCGTGTCCCGCTCACCACCCCCACGGTGAAGCTCCCGCTCAGATGGCCGTAAGGATTGCCTACGGCCGCGACCCAGTCTCCGACCTGCAGGCGGGAGGAATCTCCGAGCTTTACGACCGGCAGATAGGGCGCCCCCCGTACCTGGAGCACCGCGATGTCGGTTTCCGGATCGGAGCCCACCGGATCGGCTCGGAACTGGCGGCCATCCCAGAGATGGACCCAGACTTCCGTGGCCCCACGCACCACGTGATCGTTGGTGATCACGTGGCCCTGGTCGTCGAAGACGAATCCGCTGCCCGAAGCGGGGACGGGAATCGGGACGTCGGGCGCGGACTCCATTCCGAACACCGGAGGATGCGGGATCCAGCGCTCCACTTCGAGCGCCACGACCGCCGGGAGCACCTGCTCCGCCACCTGGGCGTCGCTTGCGTCAATCGGACCGGGTTGGCCTTCCGCGCGAAAAACGGAGCGTTCCGTGGCGGCGAATCCCAGAAGGATTCCGAGGAGAAGCACGAATGCGGTCCAGATGACGCGCTTCAGGCCCTCAGCAATCATGCTCCACATGGAATCCAACCTACGCGCCGCGA
>CAMPIC010000411.1 GCA_946886185.1 uncultured bacterium | reverse complement strand
ACCGGGAAGGATGTTGAGCATCGCGTTCGGCCAGAGGAAGTAATAGAAGGCGCGCCCGTCAGCGGCTCCGTAGAGATTCTCCGCGCCGGCGTCGAGGAACGGGCTGAACTGCAGCGAGCAAAGCTCCGAGAGCTCGGTCACGTACCGGCGATAATCGAGAAGCTTGCAGAGCCCCGGGTGCACGATCGGCAGGTGATATCCCTCGAGGTAGTTGTCGACGTAGACCTTCCAGTTGCATCCGATCGAGTAGCGAACCCGGCGGACGAACGAGGAAGCGGAGAGCTTCATCGGCGCGATTCGGGGCGGGATGTCGGCAAACGCTTCGTGCGGCGAACGGTCCAGCATTGGATGCGGTTGGTCCACGAGCGATGCCATCGGACTTCGGTGTAGAGGCGATGCGACCGCTCCCACCGATGCCCCGTCCAACCGTACGAAGACCAGCCCCTCCCACTCCACCAGATCGACGGGGACCAGTCCAAAGTCCTCCCGGGCGAACTCCTCCGTTCCCGCCATGTCCGGGACTCCACGGAGATGGCCATCCAGGCCGTAGGTCCAGCCGTGATAGTGACAGCGCAGCACGGAGACCCTTTCGTCTCGAAGAGCGAGCGGACCGCCTCGATGGCGGCATACGTTGAAGAAGCCGCGCACCTTCCCGTCATCGCCGCGCACCACCAGGAAGGGTTCCCCCGCCGCGGTCAGACAGAACAAGCTTCCGGGCTCAGGCAGTTGCGATGTGTGCCCCACCAGCTGCCAGGAGCGGGCGAGAACGTGTTCGCGATCGAGATGATGGAAGCGGGGATCGACGTACCAATCGGCCGGGATCGTGCGCGCCCGCTCGATCGGTCGTGTTTCCAGATCGGCCGGATCGATGGGAGGAAAGACGATCGATCGGGAGTGCATGCGCGTCCTCCAGCTTCTCGGGTGAATGTCCCGTCGCACCGGCGGGTTCTCGTTTCCTCGCTCCAGCTTCAGGAATGACGTGTTCTCGGCGGTTCATGGTAACGTACCCGCCGTCGGAGTCACGACTCGCGCGGGCGATGCCCCCTCGATCGCAAGATCCGGGATGGCCGGGTTTACGAGAAACACGGAGGTTCTCATTCCGCTCTCCATCTGCGCCCTCGCGAGCGGAAGTTCCGGGAACGCCATCCTGGTGCGTTCGGAAAACACGTGTGTGCTCGTCGATTCCGGCATCAGCGCCCGCGTCATCGAGGATCGTCTCGACCGGCTCGGAATCGCCCCCGATTCCCTCGCGGGAATCTTCATCACGCACGCCCACGCCGATCACTATCGCACCGCGGGAACGATGCACGTCCGGCACGGAATTCCGATTTATCTCGACCCCAGCACGGAGGGCGCGATTCGCACTCGTGGATGCCGGATCTCCTGGCGCAAGGTTCGTGAAACGCGTCCCATTCCGGAGAGTGTCGGAGACCTCCAGGTCCGTGCTCTCGATACCTCCCATGCCGCCGACGGGCGGACCGTCGCCTATCGCTTCACGCATCGCAGTCGGAGCGTGGCGGTCGCGACCGACCTCGGCATGGTTCCGCAATCCCTCCTGGACGGTCTGCGCGGCGTGGACGCGCTCTTGCTGGAGGCGAATTACGATGCGCCCACCATCCGGCGCAAACTCTGCGACCGAAGGTTCAGCCCCAGCTGGGAGTACCTGAATTGGGTGGAAAGCGAGCGCGGGCACCTTTCCAACGACCAATGTGCCGCCGCCCTGAGGGAGATCCTGACCGGACCCGAAGCCCGCGTCCTGCTCGGCCATGTCAGCGAAAACCACCGGCGCCCCGACCAGAACAACAACCACTGGATGACCGCCGAGGACACCGTCCGCCTGGCCTTCCAACGAGCCGGCCACCGGCCGCCCCACCTGCACCGCACCTATCGCAGTGGAATCGATCCCGGCCGCGCGAGCGACGTCATCACATTGGGATAGCTCGGGCCTAGAACCGGTAGCGAATCAGCTCCAACCGCACTCCATCGGTCCGAGGCTGGAGCCGTGGGATCTGCCAGCCCGCGGCATCCACGGAGCCCGGCTCACGGCCCCGCTCCCCGTACGGAGCGTGATTCGCATACCCGCGTTGCCGCGCGCTTCCGCGCTTCGGCCGTCCGGTCGCATAGGTGGCATAGGCGAGCGCCCCCAACCCGGTCCCGGCCGGAATTCCCCAGATCGCGGCATCTCCGTCGACCTGGAGCACCAGGTCGAGGCCGAATCCGAAGGCGGTGCCGAGGATTCCTCCGAAGTTGATCCAGCGCAGCCGCGATTCCTCGATATCGGTGAGCGCGGCAGTCACGCCGCCGGCCAGCGCTCCCGCACTGGACGTGATCAGCAGCGTCGCGAGAACGTCATCCCCCTCGATGCTTTCATCCGCACCGTCGATGCGCGTTCCGATCAATCCGTACCATCCGCCCCAGAGCGCCGCCGAGGTGATCAATCCGGCTTGACCGGCCGATACGGGCCGATCCTTCGCAATGAGCGCTCCGGCAGCAGAGCCTCCCAAGAATGCGAGCGTGCTCCCCAGAAGCGCGTCCTTGAACTCCGCGTCGTCGACCGCGGACCAACCGGCCGCGTGCCAGATCGCGAAGTCCCCGGCGAACTCGATGAGGCGTGCCTGCCCGCGCGTCAGATCGACGTAATCGGCGTACTGATACGCCGCGTATGCGGCGACCGGACCCGCCGCCATCATGGTGAGCCCGATCAAGGTGACGGATTCGGATCCGAGACCATAGGGAAGCGCGAATCCGAGCCCGATCCCGTGCAAGCCAGCCCAGATCGCGAGCTCGATCCGCCCGCTGGGCGGCACCCGATACGTTCCTTCCTGCACCCACGAGGAGAGCCAGGACTCAGGCGCGCCCGGCAGTGCGAGTCCGACGGGATTCCCCTCCGGATCCTGAAACAGCAGCGCTTGCAATTGACCTTCGAGCGCAACCGCCTCGGAAAACCCGATCTCATGCTGCGTGAGACGTTGGCGAGCGGCCTCGAGGTCCTGGATCGGAATCAGGATCCGCGGCGCGCCACGCGGTTCCCCTTCACCGCCCGGGGCGATGACGAGCCAGTCGTCTCCGATCGCCAGCACAATGCGGTCCGCTCCGGCGTCGCGCACCAGAACCGAGAGTCCGACCTGGTTCTCATAGAATCGCGCGAGCTTCTCGGGATTGCGCGCCTCCAGCAGCAGGATGGTCGCAGACGCGATCGTGGGGCTCGCCAATGCTGCGCACAGCAGCAAGAGCCACGGGACGATCGAGCGACGCGCTTCCGCCTCCTGACCTCTCACGACTCCGATGTGGTCCATCCGTTCCACCGACCCTCCGCTGCGTTCGGAAGATGCCCCGCCTCTAAAGCCTGGTACACACACGATCCCCGGCCCCGGGCTCGACCCGCTTCCACTCGGTGCGGCCTAGAAATTCGACAGGAAACTGCGGAGGACGCGCGGTTCAAACAACGCCGTCAGGACCGCGCCCGCAATGGCGCCGCCCAGATGAGCATCGTGTCCGATCGCTCCCACGCGACGTCGCATCCCGTAGATCGAGATGAGCACGTACCCGATCGCATACATGAATGCCGGTATTGGCAGCGGAAACAGCAGCAAGTACAGGTCCACGGTGGGAAAGAAAAGCACGAATCCGAAGATGACGCCGCTCACCGGGAAAGACGTCGCGCGCCGCGGACAGCAGGTGCTCGCAACGATCGAGCGCATGCCGAAGCCGGTCATCGCCGCGATCAACGGCTTCGCCCTCGGCGGCGGCTGCGAAATCGCGCTGGCGTGTCACATCCGCATCGCGTCGGAAAAAGCGCAGCTCGGTCTTCCCGAAGTCACGCTCGGCATCATCCCGGGCTATGGCGGCACACAGCGCATGGTGCGTC
>CAMPIC010000410.1 GCA_946886185.1 uncultured bacterium | reverse complement strand
GGAATAGCCGAGCCGCGCTGCCTCGGCGATCCGGCGCTCCGGGTGGGCGATGCGCCGCAATTCCCCTCCCAGGCCGATCTCTCCGAGCGCGATCATGTCGGGATGAGGCGGCAAATCTTTGCGGCTCGAGGCGACCGCGAGGCAGACGCCCAGATCGACTCCCGGTTCGACCACGCGCAGTCCCCCCGCGACGTTGACGAAGACGTCGTGCTGCGAGAAGTCGATCCCGGCTCGCTTCGCCAGGACCGCGAGAATGATTTCGAGCCGCTTGCCGTCGAATCCGGTCGTCAATCGCTGGGGGAGTCCGTAGCGAGTCGGATTCACGAGCGCCTGGATCTCCATCAGGATCGCGCGCGTGCCTTCGACCGAGGAGGAAACCACCGAGCCGACCGCGCCGGCAGTGTGCTCGCTCAGGAATACCTGACTCGGGTTGGGCACTTCCCGGAGTCCCCGGTCGACCATCTCGAAGACACCGATCTCGTCGACGCTGCCGAAGCGGTTCTTCGCGGAGCGGAGGATGCGATAGTGCTGGTACCGCTCTCCCTCCATATAGAGAACGGTGTCGACCATGTGCTCGAGCGTGCGCGGACCAGCGAGCGTCCCTTCCTTGGTGACGTGTCCCACCAGAATGATGGTCATGTCGCGCGCTTTCGCCAGCTCTATGAGCGCGAGCGCCGACTCGCGCACCTGGGTCACGCTTCCCGGGGCGGAGGCGACCGCGGGCAGATAGGCGGTCTGGATCGAGTCGACCACGACCACTTGCGGTTCGCATTCCAGCACCGCGGGACCGAGCGCGTCGAGATTGGTCTCCGGCAGGAGGAGCAGATCCGGAGGCACCCCCGCGAGGCGCTCGGCGCGGAGACGGATCTGCGATGCGGACTCTTCCCCCGAGACGTAGAGAACCCGACCGCCTCGGCGCACCAATTCGCCCGCCGTTTGCAGCAGGAGCGTCGACTTTCCGATTCCGGGATCGCCGCCGATCAGGACGACCGATCCCGGCACGAGACCGCCGCCCAGGATTCGGTCGAACTCCCCGATTCCGGTCGGCCGGCGGGGAACGCGCTCGAGCGGCACCTCGTCCAGGCGGATGGGAAGCCGCAGCGTGTCATCGCTCCGTCCGCTGCTGGCGAATCGGCGCGATTCCGCTCGAGAGGCGACGCCCGAGCCGGACTTCGATTCCGCCTTCCCTTCGCCGAAGGAGGGTCGGTCCGGATCGGGCGGTCGCGCAAAGCCGCCCGCGCGTGAAGCGCCGAGCAGGCTTCCCCCGGCAGATCGCGAAGAGGAGTCGGACTCCGTCGGGGCCTGAAATTCCTTGAGCGTGTTCCACTGCCGGCACGAAGGACATTGCCCGTACCAACGGGGCGAAGTCTCGCCGCAGTCGGTGCAGAGGAAGACGATGCGTGCCTTCTTCGTGCTCTTTCCGATCCGTCCGCCGGTGCGCGCCATCCCCGCTCCTCTTCGATCAGAACGGATCGTCGTCCGTTTCCATGCTGCGCTCCGAATAGCTCTCGAACCGGGCCAGCTCTCCGATGAACGTGAGATGGACTCTGCCGGTCGGACCGTTTCGGTGCTTGCCCACGATGATCTCGGCCACTCCCTTCACGTCCGGCTTGTCCGGTTTGTAGAACTCTTCACGGAACACGAACAGCACGAGGTCGGCGTCCTGTTCGATCGCCCCAGATTCGCGCAGGTCGGAGAGGAGGGGGCGTTTGTCGTCCCGCTGTTCGACCGCGCGTGAGAGCTGGGAGAGCGCGATCACCGGCACGGAGATCTCTTTGGCGAGCGCTTTCAGAGAGCGCGAGATGGTCGAGATCTCCTGCTGCCGCGATTCGGCGGAGGAATAGCCGCGCATGAGCTGCAAGTAGTCGACCACGAGGAGCCCGATGTCGTGCTCCTTCTTGAGCCGCCGCGCTTTGGCTCGCATTTCGGTTGCGGTGATCGCGGGCGTGTCGTCGATGAAGATCGGAGCTTCCGAGAGAACGCCCGCTGCCTGGGCCAACCCTACCCACTCCTCCGGCAGCATATAACCGGTGCTAAGGCGATGCGAAGGAATCCGCGCCTGCGAGCTGAGCAGACGCATGACGAGCTGCTCCTGGCTCATTTCCAGGGAGAAGACGCCGACCGGGATGTTCTCGTGTGCCGCGGCGAACTCCGCGAGATTGAGAGCGAACGCGGTCTTCCCCATCGAAGGGCGTCCCGCCACGATGATGAGGTCGGACTTCTGGAAGCCGGCCGTCATCTTGTCGAGGTCGAGGAACCCGCTCGGCACGCCGGTGACCGCACGCTTCCGCTCGACCACTTCCTCGATCAAACGCACCGCGGGCGGGAGGAGCTCCTTGAGCGAGACGAATCCCTTGCGCAGCCGCGGGTCGGCAATGCCGAAGATCATCTCCTCCGCTTGATCGATGATCTCCCCGGAGCGGTCGGAGGCCTCGTATCCCTTCTGGACGATGTTGGTCGCGACTTCGATGAGCTTTCGCAGGACTGCCTTTTCCAGGACCAGCTCGGCATGGAACGCGACGTTCGCCGCCGTCGGCACCAGATCGATGATCGAGGAGAGGAAGGCCGCGCCGCCCACCGCTTCGATCTGCCCGCGGCGGCGGAGCTCTTCGGTTGCAGTGATGAGATCGGCCGACTCTCCGCGTTCGTAGAGCGCGACGAGCACCTCGAAAATCTTGCGATGCGCGTCGCGATAGAAGGAATCGGGTTGGAGGATCTCGGCCGCCCTGCCGATCGCCTCTCGCTCCAGAAGCATCGCGCCGAGCACCGCCTGCTCGGCCTCGAGCGCCTGGGGAGGCAACCGCCCCGCGCTCGGATTGAGCGTGCGGAGCGTGCCGGTGGATTCGAACGATGGCATGAACCGAACCTTTCGCCGTCTCGAGACGGTTCTCCGCGCGTCCCCCACGATCGCGTCGCGGCCGGAGCGTGCGCTATGAAATCAGCAGCGCCCTTCGGGGCGCGGAAACATCAAGCGTCCAGGATGCGGCGCATCAGTTGGACATCCTCCCAGACGGCGGATTTGAGCGACGGATCGCGGAGGAGCGCGGCCGGATGGTACGTGGGAACGACCGGGATCCCCCGATACTCGGAAACGCGTCCCCGCAGCCGCCCGATCGGAACTTTCGTGTCGAGCAAGAACTGGCTCGCGAAGAGTCCGAGCGTGCAGATCACTTTCGGCTTCAGGATCTCGAGCTGCTCGCGCAGGAACGGAGAGCACTGGACGATCTCGTCCGGCGCGGGATTCCGGTTCCCGGGAGGCCGGCACTTGAGCACATTGCAGATATAGACTTCCTCGCGCTCCAACCCGATCGCGCTGATGATGCGGGTGAGAAGCTGGCCGGCCCGGCCGACGAACGGAATTCCCTGCCGGTCCTCGTCCGCGCCCGGCGCTTCTCCCACGAACACCAGTGGGATCGCCGCGGTCCCGACTCCGAAGACCACCTTGTTGCGAGTCTTGCAGAGCTCGCACGACGTGCATGCGCGGGCACGCGACGCCACTCCTTCCAGCTGCGTTTGCCATTCGGCGTCGCGCCCGGCGGCTAAGGGAGGCATGGGCCATTGCATCGTCTGTCGAGCGTTCGACATCGCTTCCTGCGGGCGGTGCCCGTTCGACGCCGGGATAGGAGCGGCCTCACGCACGGAATCGGGCGGAGCCGATCGAGTTTCGGGCGGAGCCGATCGAGTTTCGGGCGGAGCCGATCGAGTTTCGGGCGAAGCCGATCGAGTTTCGGGCGAAGCCGATCGAGATGGCGGCAGAGTAGATCGAGATGGCGGCAGAGTAGATCGAGATGGCGGCGCGCTCCGGGGCGCTCTAGCCGGTTCACTCCCGACTGCGCGCACCAGATCCCGGAGGCAATCGCCGAGCTCGC
>CAMPIC010000409.1 GCA_946886185.1 uncultured bacterium | reverse complement strand
GCCCGAAGTCGGCCGTCGATTGGAACTGCCAGACTCGATACTGAGCCGCGAGATAGTGACGCCAGAAACGCGCCCAGGTCTGCGGATCTCCCCAGTCGAGGACGGGATCACGAGAGGAGCGGATCGGCAAATAGAGATTCACGCTCCATGCGAGGAACGCCAGTCCCACTGCCGCAGCCAGCCACATCAGGGCGCGCCGGGAGAGCTTCGCATCCCATACCCAGAGCAGAGCCCCCGCCACGATCGCGGGGAGGAGGAAGGCCGTGCTCAGATGGTGCGCGAACGCGAGGCCGGCGAGATAGCCGAGACCGAGGAGCGGGCGGATGCCGGACCGTCCGTGCCCGATCACGATCAAAAGGCCGAGCAGGCCGGCGACCGCGAGCAGATGGAGGCTGTAGACCTCGTTGCCGGTCGCCTGCCGCCAGAGCTCGCGATCGATTCCGAACCACAGCCCCGCGGCCCACGGAGCGACCCAGCGGGACCAGAGATCCGGAGCGCGTGTGACCGCTCCCGCGAGAATCCGCATCACGCTCGCCGTCGCGATCGCGCAAAGCCAGGCGGCGACCGCGGAGAGCGCGTTGACGGCCTCGATGGGCGAGCTCGGATGCAGAACCACCGCGATCCGCCCGAGCAGCGTATAGAGAGGATAGCCGGTGGGATGCGCGATGCCGAGCCGCGCGCAAACGGTCGCCAGCTCCCCGCTATCGATCGTTCCGAGGTCGTGGGCCGCGGTCGCTGCGTACAGAAGTGCGAGCGGCAAGCCCACCACCGCCAGATCGAGCAGCCACGGACGGCGTTCCAGAAGGAGGCCGCGCGCGCGCCTGTTGTCGGGTTCGAGCATGGGCCGTTATACCAGCGGCCGCTCCGGCGAGCATGCAGAATTCCGCCCGCTCCCAGTCGGATCCGGCCTCTGCCGCTGGAATTGACACCTCGGCGAGGGCAATCGTATAGTTGCGGACGTATAGACGCTGCCACGACCATGGCACCGCCCAACCCCGCATCCAGGAGCAGTTTCCATGTCCCAGACGCGCCATGTCCACGTCGTTGGCACGGGCACGATCGGCGAGCCGCTGATCGGCCTGCTGGCGGACTTCCGGAAAGAGTTCGGCATCGACGAAGTTTCCTTTCACAAGCGCACTCCACTGACCTCCGAGCGGGCCAAGGTCAGGAATCTCATGGATCGGGGAGCGCTGCTCTGCACCGACGAGCCGGTCATTCCGAAGTTCGAGGATCAGGGTCTGAAGGTCAGCTGGACCGCGGAGGAAGCGATCCAGCGCGCCTCGGTGGTGATCGACTGCACTCCGTCCGGCGTGGGACACGAGAACAAGAACAAGAACTACGACCGCTTCGTCGACAGCACCCTCGGCTTCGTGGCCCAGGGAAGCGAGTTCGGGTTCGGCAAGATGTATGCGCGGGGCGTCAACGACGAAGCGCTCGTCCACGGCGAGGACAAGTTCGTCCAGGTCGTGAGCTGCAATACGCACAACATCGCCGTCCTCATCAAGACGCTCGCGCTCTACGACAACGATCCCAGTAACTTGATCGAAGCGAAGTTCGTGATGATGCGCCGCTCGAGCGACATCTCCCAGGACGGAGACTTCGTTCCCGCCCCCAAAGTGGGAAAGCACGACGATCCCCGATTCGGAACGCATCATGCGCGTGACGCGTGGCACCTCTTCAATACGATGGGCTACGACCTGAACCTCTATTCGTCCGCGATCAAGCTCCCGACGCAGTACATGCACTGTCTCTGGTTCAATCTGCGGCTCAAGGAGAAGGTGTCGCTCCCCACGGTGGTGCAGCGGCTCAAGTCGAATCGGCGGATGGCCACCACGGAGAAGTCCTCGGCCAACCAGATCTTCAGCTTCGGCCGGGATCACGGGCATTACGGGCGGATCCTGTCCCAGACGGTGGTGCCGCTGAAGTCGCTTTCCGTGGTGGGAGACCATGAGATCGTGGGCTTCGCCTTCACTCCGCAAGACGGCAACCCGCTGCTTTCCAGCGTCGCGATCACGTGCTGGTACTTCGATCCGGAGAATCTGAGCGATCGCCTCGATTGCTTGCGGCCGTTCCTCTTCCACGAGATTTGAGCACCCCGGGGGGCGGTCTTCGGGCCGCGCCTCGAGTGCATCGTGGCCATGCCATGAAGAACTTGCCATCGCCCGCGCGGTCCGGATCGGGCGAACCAGAGGAAGAGTCTCCCTTCGATCGTGGGTTGCGCCTCCTGCTGGTATCGGTGGTGGCCGCGACCGCGTTCTGCGCCGCGTTCCACACTCTCTTCAGCGCCGACTACTGGTTTCATCTGCGCGGCGGCGCGGAGATCTGGTCCGGACGAATTCCGCGCATCGACTCGTTTTCGTTTCCCTCCGCCGGCCAACCGTACGTCGATCTGCACTGGCTGTTCCAGGCGATCCTGTACGGCGTGCACCGGATCGGCGGAGTGACGCTCGCGGTCTGGTTCAAGACCGCTCTCGTTTTCGCCACCTTCGCTCTGCTCTACCGCATCGCCCGGCGTGACGCGCCCGCGCCGGTGGCAGCGATCGCCTGCGGTCTCGCCGTCATCCTCGCGAGCGAGCGGTTCCAGGTGCGTCCCGAACTGATGACGTTCCTCGCGCTCGCCCTCGGCCTCTGGCTCGTGCGTCGCCATGACGAAGGATGGAAGCCGGCGGCCTGGCTGTTTCCCGCGCTGCAGCTCGTCTGGGTGAACGTCGAGGGGCTCTTCGTGTTGGGCTATGCGGTCCTGGGTGCCGCGCTCATCGAACGGCGGCAGGACCGCAGGCTCTGGATCTCGTTCGGAGCATCGATCGCCGCCGCCTTCGTCAATCCGTACTTCGCCGACGGCGCGCTGCATCCGCTGGTTCTCTTCAGTCGGATCGACGGATCGATGGAGATCTATTCCTCGACGATCGGCGAGTTTCTCGGACCGTTCGAGGGAAACATCGCGCATCCCGCGGTCACTCTCTTTCCCTGGTTCCTGGGAGCGCTGGCGGCATCGCTCGCGCTCTCGCGGAAGCCCCGCATCACGGAGATCCTGCTGCTCCTGGCTTTCGTGGTGCTGTCGTTCCAGGCGCGGCGCAACCTCGCCCTGCTCGCCGTCGTTACCGCGCCGATGCTGGCGCGCTGGACCGCACTGATCGCGCAGCAACCGGAAGCCCGGCGCGTTCAAGAGATGCTTCCACTCCCCCCACGACTGCTCGGGCGAGCCGCGCTTGCCATCGCGATCCTCGGATTCGTCATCTATGACGCGCGTCTCGTCACCAACCGCACTTACGCGAGCATCGAGAGCAACCGCGAGTTCGGCGCCGGCCTCGCGGCGCTTTCCGTGCCCGCCGGCGCCGCCGCCTTCTTGCGGGATCATCAAGTGGCGGGGCCGGTCTTCTCCACGCTTTCCGACGGCTCGTATCTGATCTGGGCCGATTCGGCGCGGCCGGTGTTCGTCGATGGGCGCCTCGAGGTGCACAGCGCGCAGCACTACGGGGAGTATCTATCGTCGCTCTCGGGAGGGTCCGCCTGGGAGGCGATCGATCTGCGCTATCGCTTTGGAGCGATGCTCGTCGATCACGCCGAAGCTCCTCACCTGGCGCGAGAACGAGCGGCCGATCCGGCGTGGGCAGCCGTGTATCTCGATCCCAAATCCGTGATCCTGGTGCGGCGCGATGAAGCGCACGCAGCGCTCATCGAAACGTCGCGCTACGATCAGTCCCGCATCCTGCGCGAGTTTCCTCCCTTGCCGTCCGAGAGCGCCGAGCCGCTCGATCCGCCGCCGGCGGCGTGTATCGCGCGCTACCTCTCCGTGGTGCACGGTCCGTGGGAAGGGCTGGCGATGGGAGAGTTCTTGAGCCACCTCGAACAGCGTCATGTAGCGCCCGGAACCC
>CAMPIC010000408.1 GCA_946886185.1 uncultured bacterium | reverse complement strand
GCCGGGCGAGCTCTATCTGGGAGGACCTGGCATCGCGCGGGGATATTTCCGCCGCCCGGAGCTGATGCAAGAGCGGTTCGTCCGACTCGAAACGGACGCGGACCGCTTTTACCGCACCGGAGATCGCGTGCGCGTGCGCGGCGATGGGACGTTGGAGTTCCTCGGCAGGACCGATGACCAGGTCAAGCTCCGAGGACACCGCATCGAGCTCGGCGAGATCGAGAGCGTCCTCCGGCGCCAACCGGGCGTGCGCGATGCCGCCGTGGTCACGAGCGAAGCCGTGTCCTCTGCCGGCGCAGCGCCACTGCTCGCGCAGCTCCGGGCGATGGACCAGGCGACCGCGCTCGAGATCCTGGGGGACCTCGAAGCGCTCACCGATGAAGAGGCGGAGGATCTGCTGCGCGGGAATTGAACCGGCGCGCGGAATCGGAAGACGATGCGAAGAATCAAACGGACACCCGACTTCGAGATTTCGATCGAGATCAAGAACGACCGGTTCCTCGCCCCTCCGCGAGAAGCGCAGCGGAGCTGGTTGCTTGGGCGCGCCGTCGCGGAGCTCGCGAGCGATCTCCAGGCGTTGGATCGCCTCGCAGAGACGTTCGTTCCGGGACAGGAAGGAGTTCCGACTCACGATCGCGCGCAGGCCGCTCTCTCCGATCAGGAGATCATGGAAGACTGGCAGTTCCCGATCATGCGCACGATGGCCGACATCGTCACCGAATCTCGCGGCGACGTCCTGGAAGTGGGGTTCGGACGTGGAATCTCCGCCGAGTACATCCAGGAGCGGGGCGTGCGGTCGCACAGCATCATCGAATGCAACGATACGGTGGTGGATCGATTCCGATCCTGGCGGAGCCGCTATCCCGATCGGGATATCCGGCTCGTGCACGGGCGCTGGCAGGACGTGATCGATCAGCTCGGGCGCTATGACGGCGTCTTCTTCCACACCTATCCTCTCAACGAAGAAGAGATCGTCGAGCATGTGGTGCGCAGCACCACCTTCGCCGAGCACTTCTTCCCGACCGGGGCGGCGCTCCTGAAGGAGGGGGGTGTGTTCACTTACCTCACGAACGAGATCGACTCCTTCAGCCGGGAGCACCAGCGGCTGTTGTTCCGGCACTTTCGATCGATCACGCTGCGGATCGTGAGCCCGTTGCGGCTTCCGGCTGATCTGAAGGACGCGTGGTGGGCCGATTCGATGGTCGTGGCACGCGCCGAGAAGTAAGTGGACGAACGATGAACCCGAACGTTCCAGGAGAGTTGGAGTCTCGTCTCGCCGACCTTTCGGAGGTGAAACGTCAGATCCTGGCGCTGCGTCTGGCGCACGCGGGCTCGAACGCCTCCGGCGACGCACACGGGTCGGGCAGCAGCGCACGCGCGTCCGGCGACGCACACGGGTCGGGCAGCAGCGCACGCGCGTCCGGCCGCGCCGCGCTCGTGGCGTTCCTGGAATCGGCCTCTCCCCGGGACGATCTGGGAACGCAGCTCCGGGCGAGCCTCTCCCGGCTGCTTCCCGAGTACATGATCCCCGCCCGTTTCGTGGTGCTCGAGCAGATTCCGCGTACCGCTTCGGGGAAGATCGATCGCGTGTCCTTGCGAAGGATGGCGGAAGCACATCTGCAGGCCCCATCCCACCCGGAAAGAGACAGAGATCGTCGATCCGGAGAGCGTACTGAGAGAACAGCATCCACCGGCGCCGAGGCAGCGATTCCCGATATTGCCGGGACAGCGCCGCCCAACGGCGCAGGAACGATCGCGCGCTCTGCTGCGGCCGAGACGGCGTCCTCCGGCGCGGCGACGGCTGCGTGCTCGGGCGCGGAAGCGATCCTCGCCCGAATCTGGCGCGACGTGCTCGGAATCGACTCGGTGGGCCGCGAGGAGAGCTTCTTCGAGCTGGGCGGAGATTCGATCCTCAGCATCCGGGTCATCGCGAGAGCGCGCGAGGCCGGACTCGACATCACTCCCCGGCAGTTCCATGACTCACCGACGATCGGCGCCCTCGCCGCGCTCGCCGATCGCGCTCGAGAACTGCGGTCGAGCGCGCTTCCGGAATCCTCCATCTCCTCCGGCGCCGTGCCGCTGACCCCGATCCAGCACTGGTTCTTCGAATATGTGAACGAAGATCCCCATCACTGGAATCAGGCCGTGCTCCTCGAGATTCCTCCGGAGATCGAAGGCTCGGCGATGCGCAATCGGCTCTCGGAGACGTTGGCCCAACTCGACGTCTTCCGTCTCTGCTTCTCGCGCAGCGATCAGGCAGACGCCCGATCGGAATGGCGGCAAACGCTCGCTCCAGACGCTCCCCAGATTCCGTTCGAGATCGTGGACCTCTCTGGTCTGCGGCCCGAAGCGCACAGTGCGGCGATCGCGGAGGTAGAAGCACGGCTGCACCTCTCCTTCGACCTCGCGCAGCCTCCGCTCGCTCGTGCTGCGTTCTTCCGGCTGGGAACGGGGCTTCCGGGTCATCTCCTGCTGGTGATCCACCATCTGATCGTAGACGGAATCTCGTGGGCGATCCTCCTGGAAGAGATGGAGCGCCGACTCGCGCAGCAACCCTCCGTCGCCCCACCTGCCCCCTTCTCGAAATGGGCGCGGCATCTCCAGGCTCATGCCGAGACGGTTCGCGATGAGCTCGACCACTGGTTGCAGCTCGGTTCGCCCTCTGCTTCCATTCCCACCGATCTTTCCAGCGATCGGCGCGACAACCGCCGTGGCGATGCCGATCACGTCGTTGCCGAGCTCGATCGCGCCACCACGCAGAAGCTCCTGCGCGACGTCCCCGAGGCGTATCGGACTCAGGTGAACGACCTCCTGCTCTGCGCGCTCGTGACCGCATTCTCCGGCTGGACCGGATCCTCATCGCTCCGGGTCAGTCTCGAGAGCCACGGCCGGCACCCGTTTTCCGAGGAGCTGGATCTGTCGGGAAGCGTAGGTTGGTTCACCACCGTCTTCCCTGTGGAACTCCGCGTCGATGGCGCGGACGACGTCGGAGCGCGCCTCAAGGCAGTGAAGGAACAGCTCCGCCGGATTCCCCGACAGGGAATAGGCCACGGAATCTTGCGCTACCTCTCGGCCGACGGATCGATCCGCGCGCGCCTCAGGAATCAGCGGGATCCGGACGTGATGTTCAACTACCTCGGCCAGCGAAGCCGCAACCGTTCCGGCCTGCGGCGGATCCGCGATGCCGGACCGGGCGCGAGGAGCGCTCGCGCGCTGCGACCATGCTGGATCGAGATCGACTCGTACGTCGAGGAGGGCGCATTTCACGCCCGGTGGACGTACGGAACACGCATCCATCATCGGCAGACGATCCAGTCGCTCGCCGACCGGTTCCACGATGCCTTGCGCGACATCGTGCGGCACTGCGAAGAAGGGCATACCGGAGCGACCCCATCGGACTTTCCCCTCGCCGGACTCGGGCAAGCGGAGCTCGACCGCATCGCAGGCTTGCTGCGGAACGAGGGAAGCGCGTGACACAGGGGCAGTCCGCTTCGCGAGAGTGAATCGATGACCGCCACGATCATCGGCGCCATCCAGCGCGTGCGCCCCCTGGCGCGGGTGCAGTTTCTCGCGCTTCCGGCGCGCGTGGCCGGCTTGCTCGCGGTCTATTTCTGTCTGGAATGGTGGACGCTCGGCGTGGCCCGCCTCCCGGAGTCGAGCTATTTCCAGCCTCTCATCATCGCCGAGCTGCTCGAGTCGATTCTCCGCCCGGCCTCGATTTCCGTCCTGCCGATGGCGCGCCTCGCGATCCTGCTCGGCTTGACCGGCGTGCTCTGGCGGTATCGACGCAGGCTCTTCGCTCCCTGGTCCGAGCTGGAGCACTCTCGATATCTGCGCGTGCTCGTGGGGGTGGTCGTGGCGATCCTCGCCAGCACCATCTGGA
>CAMPIC010000407.1 GCA_946886185.1 uncultured bacterium | reverse complement strand
CGCTGGAAGGCCAACCCATCGGCCGCATCGAGATCCTGCCCCCTCTGGAATGACCCCGGCGCCGCAGTCGGAGCACCTTACGGCGCAATCGCCGAACGGATCGCCAGGCGCCCGGCGCGAGCCATAAGATGATCGAGCGCGACCTCGATTCTGCCCCCGCCGCGACGGCGCTCGCCGTCAAGCGCGTTCGGGATTCGGCTCCGACAGTCCGGCCTCTTCCTTCCAGAGACGGAGGAACAACTCCACCGACCCCGGCGCGAAGCCCGCGTAGTGGTTGTTGAAGTAGACGAAGGTCTCGCGCGTGCGGCCGAGAAGCTCGTGAATCGCGGAAATCCAGGGACGCGTGTCCGCTTCGCGATCGAGCAGGACCGAGTCCCAGTCGCCGCGCCGGCGCCCCTCTTCGCGCGCTTCCGCGACCAGCAGATCCATCTCCCGGTGATGTCCCAGGAATCGGATGTAGCCGAAGTCCGCGGTGATCGGATCCAGCCGGCGCAGGAGCTCCGGACCCGACGGCATCGTGTGATACGCCACCAGGGCGAGCGCCACGTTCTTGCTGCGCAGCAGATCGAGCAACCGTTCGTCGACCCACTTCTCGTTGCGAACCTCGATCGCGTAGCGGCAACCCTCCGGCAACTGGGGAAGAAACGCTTCCAGGCGCCGCCGGAAGTCTTCGCCCGTCTCCCACTCACCCGGCTCCTGGGTCTGGGAGACATATGGAAACTGAAACAGGAGCGGACCGCGCTTCGGTCCGAGCGCGTCGCACAGCTTCAGGAAGTCGCACCACTCCTGCTCGCATCCCATGAGGTACTTCTCATGCGTGATCGTCTTCGGGACTTTGAGCGAAAAGACGAATCCTTCGGGGACCTTCCGTTCCCACGCCTCGAAGGTCTTGATGGAGGGCACGACGTGCCAGGTGGCATCGATCTCCACGGTGCGGAAGTGCATCGCATAGTGCGAGAGATAGTCGGCGGGGCGCGCGCTGACGGGATAGAACCCGCCCAGCCAATCGTCCGAGCTGAACGAAGAGGTGCCCAGATGCAGCGCCGGCGGCAGGAAGGACTGATCGAGCTCCACGCGCCGGATCACGATCCGACCACCGATCGCCGCGTCTCGACGAAATCCTGCACCTCGATCCAGAGGAAGTTGGCGATCAGACGGATCTCCTTCTCTTCCTCCGGAGTAATGCGGCCGTCGGCCAGGGCGAGCTCCAGCATCGCCCGGAGCAGCCGGAGCCGATCCTCCATCGCGGTGATGCGATTGAACTCGGCGCAGAGCCGCTGGCGATCCACGTCCTGCGCGACCCGGAGCTGGATCGCGCGGAGCACGGTGTCGGCTTCTCCATCGCTCAGTCCGATGTGATCCGACAGGAGACCGCGGAGACGCTCCGCCTCCGTGGGCTCGATCACCCGGTCGGCGTAGATCACCCGGTAGAGCAGCGCTCCGAAGAGAGTGGCGTACGCCCGGCGCTTCTCGCTCTCTGGATCGGCGTCGCGATCCGCGCTGCGGCCCATGAGCTCGCGCGCGAACTCGCCCAGCGATCCACCCCCCAGGATTCCACGCAGGCGTCCGAGCCCGCGCGTTCCCGGTCGGGTCGCCGGCTCCAACAGCTCTCGAAGCGCGTGGAGCGCCTGGATCTCCTTGGTCGCGCGCTGGTGATCCGACTCGATGAGCCGCTCGGCGCGATCCAAGAGGAGCGCTCGATCCTCCGGGGTCGCCACTTCGAGGAACTCATTCAACGACTGTTCGAAGTCATTGCGCGACAAGGGAGTATCGAACGTGGCCTCCAAGGCCTGAGACGCCTCGGGATCGAGCCGCAATTCCGCCCCCAGTCCACGCAGGAACCGCCGCTCGGAGTCGGCAAGAGTCCCGTCGATCCACGCGAGGGCAGCGAGCACCCGCATGAATCTCGCCTCGATGGATGGCGATCTCGACATGCGTTGATCCGTCTCTTCGTTCGAATAGCGTCTCCGCCCGCACCGGACGGTCTGGTCACAAACTTCGGCAAGAGTGGCAGCCATATCCCACGCAGTCAACGGTGAGGCGCCCGCCGGCCCGTTCGACGATGAACCTCGGAACTCCTCCGAGGGACGGCCCACGCGAACTTCGTGGGACCCGCTTCGCTCGAACGAGCGTGGACTGTATGCCTGTCGGGTCGGGTTCGGCTCAGTCCGCCCGCAGTCTGTCGTATCGATCCCAGTCGATTCGGTAGACGGTGTAGTAGTAGTCCTCCGATCGCCGGATCCCGAGCGGCCCGATCTTGCGGGAGAAGAGCATCTCCAGCACGCCGTGATAGCCCCCGGTGGATGCGAACCGATCCGGCTGCGTGTACCGGTCGATCAGATAATCGGGGCGGCTCACCCGCGCGAATCCGAAGCTCTGGACGAACTCATCGAGGGTCTGCCCCTCCTGGGCCTCGATCATCACCGGGGTGACCAGCCCCGAGAGGTCGATCACCGTGCGCTCCGAGTAGTAGCCGACGGCGCCGATGTCCGGAACCGCCAGCGTCGCCTCCGCGGGAGTGTTCTCGCGTGCCCACTTCCCGATCCAGACGAGCGAGTCTTCGATCCCGCGGGTGAAGGAGAGCGCCGGCGGCAGCGCCACCAGATAGAGCACGAGAAGGTTCTGCACGGCGACGAGTCCCGCGGCGATCCACGGAGCGCGAGCCGACGATGGCCCGGTTCCCCGGCTCCGCAGATAATCGATCGAGGCGAACCCGAAGAGCACCAGGACGCAGAGCATCGGCACCAAGTAGCGGGAGACCAGAACCGAGCCGCGCACGGCATAGAGCGCGGGAAGCGCCAGCATCCACGCGGCAGGCAGCGCAAAACGCTCCATCCAGGGACGGATTCTGCCGCGATCGCTTCGCCACACCGTGAAGATGGCGAGCAGCACCAACGTCACCTCTCCCGCGTTGGTCGCCCCGATCAGTCCGACCTCCTTGCGCAGCACGTCCGCCACCGTCCCGGGGTCGAGACGGAAGTGCCCTGCTTTCGCGTAGGCGGTGTTCGGAAAGATCTGTCCGAACTCGCTCAACAGGAACAGTCCCCACGGAAGCAGCACCACCGCGCAGGTGACGGCGAGCGCCGCCGATCGCAGCACCCGACGAGCGCGCGCGAACGCCAGCAGGTCGAGGATCGCGAGCGGGATCAGCCCCAGACACTCCGGCCGGGTCATCGCGGCGAGCGCCCAGCACAGTCCCGAGAGGATGGGCAGCGCCTCGCGGCGCCGTTCGCGCAGATGAGCAGCGACTCCGGCGAGCACGAGCGCGGTCGCGAGCGATGTCTCCATCCCCGACAACGTCCAGCGCAGCAGCCAGGCGTTCACGGTGAAGGCGAAGGTGGCCGCGAGCTGGGTCCGGTACGAGGGGATGATCTCGCGAGCGGCGGCATAGAAGAGTCCGATGCTGGCCCAGGTGAACAGCATCCCGAGCGCTTTGGAAGCGAAGAGGAGAGGCACCCCGAGCAGTCCGGCCGCTGCCAGGAACTCCACCCAGAGC
Source organism: uncultured bacterium (assembly GCA_946886185.1). Next base: position 390 of record CAMPIC010000407.1, on the reverse strand, counting down.
GCGGAGGTGAAGCCGTAGGTCGGCTCCCCCGGAACGAACGACCATCCGTCGCCGCGCATCAGGTTCCGGGCGAACTGCATGTGGATGTAGGTGTCGTCGGTCACGTAGGAAAGGTACGGCGCTACCAGGAGGGTCGAAAGCGCGGCAAACCAGAGCCAGCTCCAGCTGGAACCAGGTCGATGCTCCCCTTCCCTTTCCGCCCACCGCCCTTGCATGGTATAGGTGTCGGTCGGAAACGTACCCGGGTCAAGCTCGCATCTTGCCCGGCTACGGTTCCGAGATAGCTCCCGTCACGGCGCGTCGCGGATTCCCGCGAGAAAGATCACCACAAGGATGTGTCCCCGATGCCCGGCGTGTCCCAGGGAAGTGGGCGCTCGGTCTCCTCGTGGC
>CAMPIC010000406.1 GCA_946886185.1 uncultured bacterium | reverse complement strand
ATCCCGGAATGGGTTTTCGCCTCCTCACCATGCTCACGCTCACCGCCGGCGCGATCTTCGTGATGTGGCTGGGAGAGATGATCACGGAACGGGGAATCGGAAACGGAATCTCCCTCATCATCATGATCGGCATCGTGGCGCGGTTCCCGATCGACATCCTCAACACCATTCGCGCGGTGCAGCAGGGCACGATCAGCCCGATCGTGATGGTGCTGCTTGCAGTCGGAATGGTCGCGATCACCGCCTTCGTGGTCTGGGTCAACAACGCCCAGAGGCGGGTTCCGGTGCAATACGCCCGGCGCGTAGTGGGACGCAAGATGTACGGGGGGCAGACCACCCACCTCCCGCTCCGCGTCATCACCGCGGGGGTGATCCCGATCATCTTCGCGCAGTCGATCATCATCTTCCCGAGCACGCTGGGGAGCTTCTTCCCGAACGTGGACGCGGTGCAGAACGTGATCCGGTACTTCCAGCCGGGCGCCGCTCTGTACATCATCCTCTACTCGGCATTGATCATCTTTTTCACGTACTTCTACACCGCGATCGTCTTCAATCCGGTCGACATCGCGGAGAACATGAAGAAGTACGGCGGGTTCATCCCGGGCATCCAGCCGGGCAAGCACACCGCGGACTATCTGGACCGGATCCTGCTGCGAATCACTCTGCCGGGCGCGGTTTTCCTCGCGATCATCGCGGTGATCCCGGACGTCTTGATCTATCGGGCGAACGTGCCGTTCTACTTCGGCGGCACCAGTCTCCTCATCATCGTCTCGGTGGCCCTCGACACCCTGAAGCAGATCGAATCGCATCTCCTGATGCGTCACTACGACGGCTTCATGAAGAAGGGACGGGTGCGCGCGCAGAGCTTGCGGATGCGATGAGCGAGAGGGGCGACGGTGGCGATTCGGATCATTCTGCTGGGGGCTCCCGGCTCCGGTAAGGGAACCCAGAGCGGACGGATCCAGCAGCAATACGGGATTCCGCAGATTTCCACGGGCGACATGCTGCGCCAGGCGATCGCGCAGGGGAGTCCGGTAGGGCTGAAGGCCGAGTCGCTCATGAAGAAGGGGGCATTGGTCCCCGACGAGGTGATCCTGGACCTGGTCCGGGAGCGGATCGCCCAGCCGGATGCTGCCAAGGGGTTCATCTTCGACGGATTCCCCCGGTCGATCCCGCAAGCGGAAGGGCTCGACCGGATGTTCCAGGAGGCGGGCCAACGGCTGGACCGGGCGATTTTGATCGATGTCCCGTATCGCGCGATCCTCGAGCGGATGACGGCGAGGCGGGTGTGCGGGAACTGTGGGGCGGTCTACAACCTGATCACCCAACCGCCGGAGAAGCCGGGGATCTGTGACCGGTGCGGCGGACAGCTCATCCAACGGGCGGACGACACCGAAGAGACGGTGCGCCACCGGCTGGAAGTGTACGAGGCGACTACCGCGCCCCTCGTCGAATACTACCGGGAGCGCGACCTCCTCTCGGTCGTGCCTGGGGATGACGAGGTCGAAGCGGTTTTCGAACGGGTCCGGCAGATCCTGGACCAGCTCTGATTGCCAGGAATGCGGGGTGGACCTGGGTGGTCGGAACTGGCACAATGGCGGCTTGTCTCCGGAATCGGACCCGCCGCTGCACGGGCAGCGCGTCGAGCACAGTCAGTAGGGAAGGAAGGGTCTGACCCATGAAGGTTCGAGCGTCGGTCAAGAAGATTTGCGAGCACTGCAAGGTGATCCGCCGCGAACGGGTCATCCGCGTGATCTGCAAGAATCCGCGGCACAAGCAGCGCCAGGGTTGATGGATACTCTGGATTCGAAGAAACGGATTGGTACAGGAGGTTTTCGTTGGCACGCATAGCGGGCGTCGATCTGCCGAATGAGAAGCGACTCGACATCGCGCTCACCTACATCTTCGGAATCGGGCGCGCCACCGCGCAGCGGATTCTCGCGACGACCAAGCTCGACCCCGCGACGCGGGTCTCCGCTCTTTCTGAAGAGGAGAGCGCGCTGCTCCGCAACGAGATCGAGAACAACTATCGCGTGGAGGGAACGCTCCACACCGAGGTCGGCATGAGCATCAAGCGGCTCATGGACATCGGATCGTACCGGGGTTTGCGCCATCGTCGCGGACTCCCGGCTCGCGGCCAGCGCACCAAGACCAACGCTCGCACTCGCAAGGGACCGAAGAAGTCCCAGGGCGGAAAGAAGCGCTGATCGCGTCGAACGCTGAACGCATCGGCTGGGCGGATCAGGAACAAGCAGGGAGACCTTCGTGGCAAAGCCGAAGAAGACGAAGAAGAAAGACCGCAAGGTCGGAGTGATGGGGTTCGCCCACGTGCACGCGAGCTTCAACAACACGATCGTGTCCATCACCGACATGGACGGCGGAGTGATCTCGTGGGCGAGCGCCGGCAAGGCCGGATTCAAGGGGTCGCGCAAGAGCACTCCGTTCGCCGCCCAGGTCGCGGCGGAGGCGGCCGCTCGCGATGCGCTCACGATGGGATTGCGCAAGGTCGAGGTCTGGGTCAAGGGACCCGGAGGCGGCCGGGAAGCCGCGGTTCGGTCCCTGCAGGCGGCGGGAATGGAGATCCTCGCGATTCGCGACGTCACTCCCATTCCCCACAATGGATGCCGCCCGCCCAAGCGCCGCCGCGTCTGAGAGAACGCCAGGCGGGCCGGGCAGGAGTCCCGGGAGCCTGAGCCGAGCCTCAGGCAGCAAGTACTGGTAGTGCGGATCGAGCCCGGAAGCGTGCCGGGAGCGCGAGACTGGGCCCAAGAATCCCGGAATCGCTGGATGGAATTGCGTATGGAGTTGCTGGTTCCGTAGGTTGGAGGATCTTGCCTAAATGGCTCGTTACAAGGACAGCGTCTGCCGGCTCTGCCGCCGCGAAGGCATCCGGCTCTATTTGAAGGGCGACCGCTGCTATTCCGACAAGTGCGCGATCGAGCGCCGCTCGTATCCGCCTGGAGAGCACGGACAGGGCCGGCGCCCGAAGGTCACTCCATACGGAGTCCAGCTGCGTGAAAAGCAGAAGGCGCGCCGCATCTATGGCGTGCTGGAGAACCAGTTCCGGAACTACTTCCATCGCGCCTCGCGCAAGCAGGGAGTGACCGGCGAGATCCTGCTCCAACTGCTGGAAACCCGCTTGGACAACATCGTGTACCGGTTGGGACTGGCGCCGTCGCGGCCCGCCGCCCGACAGCTGGTGCTGCACGGCCACGTCCACGTGAACGGCCGCCGGGTCAACGTCCCCAGCTTCTCGGTGCGTCCGGGAGACAGCGTCTCGATCGCTCCGAGCAGCCAGAAGCTTGCCGCGGTGACCGAGGCGGTGACCAACCGGCGCAGGACCGAGATGCAGGCCTGGCTGAACTTCGAAGAAAAGACCATGACCGGCGTGCTGCTCCAGGTGCCGGCGCGGGAGGACATCCCGGTCCCCGTCCAGGAGCATTTGATCGTGGAGCTCTACTCGAAGTAGTCAACCGATCCCAAGGAGGAGCACCAAGCGATGAAGTGGAAGGCATTGCAGATGCCGGAGCGCATCACGGCCGACGAGAGCGTCGCCACCGAGCGTTTCGGGCGGTTCACGGTCGAGCCGCTCGAGCGCGGTTTCGGCACTACCTTGGGCAACGCGTTGCGCCGGGTGTTGCTGTCCTCGCTCCAGGGCGTCGCCGTGACTGCGGTCCGCATCCACGACGAGCGCGTCCAGCACGAGTTCACGTCGATTCCGGGAGTCCTGGAGGACGTGACCGACATCGTGCTCAACCTCAAGCAGATGCGCTTCAAGCATCACGGCGATGGACCGCGCCGGGGAGTCTTCACCGCCAAGGGCAAGAGCGACATCAAGGCGGGCACATTGAGCAGCAGGTGTCCGCCCGGTGCCAGCTGACTTGTGGT
>CAMPIC010000405.1 GCA_946886185.1 uncultured bacterium | reverse complement strand
CGACTTCCGCGATCCCTGGACCCGGCGCATGGCCTACTCCCCGCCCACGCAGCTCCACGACCGCTGGCACCAGCGGTTGGAACGCGCCGTCCTGCGCCATGCCGACCGCGTCGTCGTCACTTCCGAAGCGACGCGCGAAGACTTCCTGCACCGAACCCGAGGTCTGCCGCAGGACCGCGTGGTCGTGATTCCGAACGGATACGACGAGGCTGATTTCTCCGCGGCGGAAGAATGGATCGCGCAGGCCGGGGAGCGCGCGGGGCAGATCCCCCCGATCCTGCACGCGGGTCAGCTCAATCCGGAGCGCCCCATCGCACCGTATCTAGCGGGTCTTCGCCATCTGCTCGAGCGCGATCCCGCGACCGCGCGCCAGGCCGGCACGCTCTTTCTGGGAGCACATTACGACGGACACCTCCAGGAAGTGCGCGCCGCTGGTTTGCAGTCGCTGGTTCGCTTCGAGGGAAATCGCCCGCACGTGGAGTCGGTCGCGGCGCTCTTGCGCGCGCGCGTCCTGCTGCTCCTGGAGCAGAACAGCGAGCGCGGCCGTCTCATCCTTCCCGGCAAAGTCTGGGAGTACGCGCGCGCGGGAAGGCCGATCCTCGCGCTGGTGCCGCCGGGCGGAGCGGCCGATCGCCTCGTGTGCGAGCTCGATGCCGGACGGGTCGTCGATCCCGCGCGTCCGGATCAGGTTGCGGCCGGCATTGCCGAGCTTCTCGCGCGCTCTCCCGATTCGGGGGCGCCGCGCGCGAAGCTGAGCTCTTTCGAACGGCACGCCCTGACCGCGAAGCTCGCGCGGGTGCTCGACCAAACTTCCGAGAAACGATCCCGCTGATGCCGTGTTGCCTGGCGCCGCGGTGCCTGCTGCGTGCCCGATGACGGTGCTGGATGTGGATTCCTCGCGGTCGGGCCCGCCTTGGATGTCTGACCTGCCTGCGGCCGCGAGCGGGATGCGATGAGAGTGCGCGCTCCCCGTCCTTCCTACGTGGCGATGGCTTCCGTGACGCCGCGCCCGGCCACCGTTCTGGATTTCCTCTGCATCCGGTTTCGCGCCATCGGCCGCGAGCGCTGGGAGGATCGGATGCGCCGTGGATTGGTGCGCGCTGAGGACGGCGCCCCGATCGATGCCCAGACTCCGTTTCGAGAAGGAGCGCGGATCTCCTACTTCCGGGAAGTCCTGGACGAGCCCGAGCCTCTCGAAGAGGCCGTCGTGCTGCACGAGGGGGACGCGTTCGTGATCGCGGACAAGCCACACGGCATGCCGGTGGTTCCGGGAGGGGAGTATCTGGGGCGTTCCCTGGTCTATCGGCTGGCGAAGAGTCTGGGCGATCCCGAGCTCGCGCCCGCGCACCGGCTCGACCTCGACACCGCCGGCTTGGTCCTGCTGGTGCGCCGCGCCCGCGATCGCGGGCTCTTCCATCGGCTCTTCGCGGAGCGCTCCATTCAGAAGGGATACCGTGCGATCTCGAGCGGGGAGCCGCCCGTGGACCGATACTGGCGAGTTCGCTCCCGCATCGTTGCGGGCAACGCCGGCGCACGCCGGCAGTCCATCGCGGATCCGGGAGGAGACTCCGTCTCCGATGTCTATGTCGACCGCGCCGCCCGGGGACACGTCCGCTTCCTGGTCCGCCCGGAGACCGGCCGGCAGCATCAGGTGCGCCTCCACCTGGCCGGGATCGGATACCCCATCGTGGGAGACACCCGCTACCCGGAGCGCCGGTGGCCTCAGACGGGCGAGCCTCCCCTCCAGCTGTTAGCCGCCGAGCTCTCGTTCCGGGACCCGACCACCGGGCGGCGCCACTGCTTCGAATCCTCCCGCCGTCTGGGCCTCGACTCGCTGTTCGAGTGATTTCCCAGCCCGTCGCAAAAGCCCCGGCTGCTGGCTAGTCGCTTGCTCGGACGGCAGTTGGACGCAATCAAAATCGGAAATAGTTGCGACCAACCGCTTGACGCATTTCGGACCCGGGCGTAAGTTCAGTTCGCGTGGGGATTCGTGGGGATCCGTGGGGATTTCGGCGATCCGCGCGGGAGTGAGGGAGGCGATTCGTAAGTGTCTTTATTCGTAGGGACATACGAATACGTCCTCGACGAAAAGGGCAGGGTCAATGTTCCGATCAAGCTCCGGGAGCTGCTCCCGGAGGGGAAGAAGACTCTGGCCGTCGTGAAGTGGTTCAACGGATGTCTGGCGATGTTTCCGGTGGCCGACATGGAAGAGTTCGCTCGACGGCTGCAGGACGACCGGTTCCAGGCGACGGAGGACGGGCGGCTCTTCCGGCACATGCTCCTCGCGGGAGCGTCGGTGGAGAAGCCCGACGGGCAGGGCCGGATCCCGCTCAACGAGATCCAGCTGCGGCACGCCGGACTCACGCGTAAGGAGAAGGTCGTCATTTTCGGAAACCTCGAGCGCATCGAGATCTGGAATCCGGAACGTCTCGACCTGCGATTCGCGCAGGCGGAGAAGGACAAGCATACGTTGGAATCGCTCGCGATCAAGGTTTTTGGTCAGGGCGAGTAGCGGCAGCGGCGCCGGGCAACCATGGATCGACAGCAGACAGTAGGCGCGAGGAAGCAGGGAAGCGGACAACGGGGCTGACCGGGAGGTCACGCGCCAGGGACGGCGCGAAGGAGGCACGGGATGCGGACGCAGAAGTCGGTGCCGCAGTCAGAGGGATGGTTCGTGCTGCCGGAGAAGGTGAGCGAGCGCGAGCTCGATCGTCTGATCCCTGGAGTGCGAGCCGTGTCTCGCCCCGTCCTCGACTTTTCGAACACTGTTCACATTCGCTGGAAGGATGCTGCCGCGTTCGCGCGCCGGCTCCTGGCAGAGCGCCCACGAACCGTGGTCCGCATGGTGGGGCTGGATGAGTACTGCATCCAGATCCTCCGCTTCGCGTGGTCCGCGGAAGCATGGGAGCTGTTCGAGTTGGTGACGGATGACGCGGCGCGCGCTCTTGGGGAAGAGCGTTTTCGCGCGGCCGAACCCGCCATCGTTCCGAGCTGGGTTCCGGATCAATTCTGGATGCCCTGCATGAATTAGTTCGCACGCGGAGCAGGGAAAACCGGAGGGGCTAAGCCTCTTCGGAGCTTCGCGCGTCGAAATGGGCTTCGTTCGTGTTCGTGGGATCGGCCGGGCCGTCACGGCTCGGGCAAACGAAAGTTGACGGGTGGCTCCCTGCCCAAATTACCTCCTCGGGTGAGATGAGCAGCGACGCGTCCGGCCGGTCCCGCGATTTAACCAGGGGGGATTCGTTGCGTCTTGGCGCTCTATCACGTTCCCGTCCTCGTGAAGGAAGTCGTGCAGTGGCTCCTTCATCGGTTGGACGGCGTCTACTGTGACGCGACCGCCGGCACCGGCGGACACACACTCGCGTTGCTCGAGGCGCTCGGTCCGCAAGGGCGCGTGATCAGCCTGGACCAGGATCCCGTGACGCTGGAGGTCGCTCGCGAGCGACTGAAAGATCAGGGTGGACGCGTGCGCTTTCATCGCGGGAGCTTCTCGAACTTGGACGATGTCCTGCGCGCCGAGGATCTGAGCGCGTTCGACGGCGTGCTCGTCGATCTGGGGCTCAACACCTACACGCTTTCGCGCCCGGAGGCCGGCCAGTCGTACCTCGACGATGCTCCGCTCGACATGGCGGTCGATCCCGACGTGCCGTTCAACGCCGCCGACTATCTCGCCCGGGTGAGCGAAGCGGAGCTGGCGGACGTGTTCCATCGATACGGCGATTTGCGCAGATCGCGTCTTTATGCGAGCCGGATCGTGCAAGCGCGGCGCCGCGCGCCCGTCCGCACCACCTTCGATCTGGTGCGCGCGGTCATGGGAGACAGACCTCTCCCGCCCGCGGAGCTCTCCCGCATCTACCAGGCGATTCGCGTCGTGGTGCTGCAAGAGCAGGAGCGTCTCGAGCCGCT
>CAMPIC010000404.1 GCA_946886185.1 uncultured bacterium | reverse complement strand
TCTGTTCGAGCTGCTCCAGGATTCGCGCGCGCTGCTCCTCGGAAAACTGGGAACTCTCCGCGATCGCCTTGCGCTGCTCCTGGGTATAGAGGTCGGTGAGCAGGATCGTGTGCGCACCTTGCACCAGCGCCGTCACGATAAGGGGGATGAGCCAGAACGCGCGTCCTCGAGGCGAGGCGAAGGCCCGTCGCGGAGAGGAGAAGAGTGCGAGGAAGCGGGAGAAGAGGGATGGCTCCGGCCGAGGCGCGCCATCCGGAGGCGGGAGCGCGCCGGGCCCGGCCCCGGGGCCTCCCGGCTCCAGGCTGCTTCGAAACGTGGTCAAGTCCGGCGCTGCCGAGGGAGGAGGCCCGCCGGGGAGATAGGGGTTCGCATCCATTCGATCCTCGTCTCCACCCGCTCGGAAACACGATTCCAAGCGTCAAGCGCAAGAACCGCGGCGCTCGTCCTCGGGCGTCGCAAACCTGCCGAGCCCGGACCGAGACCCAACCCATGCGCACTCATGACTTGCGTCTGCGCGATTGTGGGGACGGTCGAAAGGAGTGTCAAGGCGCCCCACCCGGCGCGGTTCGACCCGGGAACGAATCGAGGTCGACGCCCATCGACCGTGAACGAATTGACATTGGCGGGCATCGTTCGTGAACGAATTACACGCGAAGCGATCGAAGGATCACGAAGGGACGTGCTCCGAAGCCGCGCCGGAAGAAGGCTCGATCTCTCCATCTCTCGATAGAACCTCGGGTTGCGGAAGTGGCCGGAACCGATCGGCACGAGCGTTTATAGAACGAGATTCTCTAGAGGCGGGCATCATCGGTCGAAAGAAGATCAGGGGATACACGATTGCTCGGCCAAATGCCGTTTGACCGGTTCAGAACCGCAGCCTCAGAATGGTTCGTGGGCGATGGACAAGGCTGCGATTTCGCAAGGACATGCGCGTGAAGTTCCGCTGGAAGACGATCCTTCTCAACTTGATCGACACCGTCGTCCTGAACGCGGCAGTGTTGGGCGCGCTCGCGCTCCGATTCGACGGCCAGCTCTCGGAGACCCTCATCTACCTCGAGCGGCTGGTGCCCATTGCGCCTTTTTACACGCTCGGGCTGCTGCTCCTGCTCAATCTCTCCGGGGTCAACCAGTCCCTCTGGCGCTACGCGGGGATCCCGACCTTCCTCAAGATCACCCGAACGTTGTTCATCGGATTCTTCGTCCTGTTCTTCCTGAATCTGATTCCGGAAGAACAACCGTTCCCCAAGAGCGTGGTGATCCTCTCCTGGCTCCTCGCCACCACCGCGATCGTCTCCAGCCGGATCGGATGGAAGATCCTGCGCACCCCGATGCGGCGCTCCCACGCCGGAAGCCGGAGACTCTTGATCGCGGGCGCGGGCGATGTGGGCGCGACGCTCGCGATCGAGCTCCAGCGCAGGCAAAATGCCGATCTCGTTCCCGTGGGCTTCGTCGACGACGACGGCACCAAACAAGGCCGGCGCGTCGAGGATCTCCCGGTCCTGGGCGCAACGATCGACATCCCGCGTTTGATCGAGGAGCGGCGCATCCAGGAGGTCGTGATCGCCGCACCGTCGGCCCCCGCGCGGCTGGTGCGCCAGATCGTGACCTACTGCCAGGAAGCGGGGGTGGCGTGCCGCACCGTTCCCTCGCTCTCCGACTTCGCGGTCGGAAAGGGAGCTCTCGGGCAGGTGCGCGACGTCCAGATCGAGGACCTCCTGGGGCGCGACCCGGTCTCCATCGATTTCGAGGGCATCTCCGAGCGGATGCGCGGGCGCACCGTCTTGGTTACGGGCGCGGCCGGGTCGATCGGATCCGAGCTCTGCCGGCAGCTCGCCCGCTTCGGCATCGGCAAGATGATCGCGCTCGACCACGCCGAGAACCCTCTTACCTATCTGGGTCTGGAGCTCTCCGAACAGTATCCCGAGCTCCCGGTGATCTATGCGGTGGGGGACGTCAAGGACGAGTTCGGGGTGGACGAGGTGATCCGGGTCCATCGTCCCGACTTCGTCTTCCATGCCGCAGCCCACAAGCACGTCAATCTCCTGGAGCGAGCGCCGCGGGAAGCGATCCTCAACAACATCATGGGGACGCGCAACGTCGCGCGCGCCGCCGCCGCGCATGGAGTGAGGAACTTCGTCCTCATCTCGACCGACAAGGCGGTGAATCCCACCTACGTGATGGGCGCCTCGAAGCGCGCGTGCGAGATGGTCCTGCAGGCGATGGCGAGCGCCCCGAACAACGGCTCGACGCGCTTCTCCGCGGTCCGGTTCGGAAACGTCCTCGGAAGCGAAGGCTCGGTGCTGCCGATCTTCCGCCGGCAGCTCACCGCGGGAGGGCCGCTCACCGTGACGCATCCGGAGGCGCGGCGCTACTTCATGACGATTCCCGAAGCAAGCCAGCTCGTCATCCAGGCGGGGCTGCTCGGAGAGAACGGAGACGTCTTCGTGCTCGACATGGGCGAGCAGGTGCGGATCCTCGATGTCGCCGAACAGCTCATCCGCCTCTCCGGTTTGCGTCCGGGGATCGACATCGCCATCCGCTTCGTCGGCCTGCGCCCCGGAGAGAAGCTGGAAGAGGAGTTGCTGACCGACTCGGAAAAGACGCGCATCACCAAGCACGCGAAGATCTTTCGGTGGGAGCTCGATCCCGTCTCGCCGGGAGCGGTGGAGCGCACGGTCGATCAGCTCATCCGCATGGCGCATCACGCGAGCGCCGAGGAACTACGCGCCGGCCTGGCCGAGCTGGTCAAGGAGTACCGGCAGATCGAGGTGGCCGCGCTCCCCGGTCCGGAGCTGCCTGCGAGCGTTCCCGAAGCGTCGCGACCTGTCCACCCGGTCGCCTATGCGCGCGATCCGCGGCTCAAGCGGATGCTCGACGTCGCCATCTCGGGCACCATGCTCGCAACGCTCGCGCCTCCCATGCTGGCGGTGCTGGGTCTCTATCGGGTCACTGGAACAGGGCGCGTGCGTTTCGTGCGGGAAGAAAGGATCGGCCGCAATCGGCGGCGCGACGATCGGCGCGGCGCTGCTCCCGACGGAGTGCGCATCGATCGGCGCGGCTCCGACCGGCGCCAGCGCGCGCTGCCGGGACCGATCTTCGTTTGCTATCGCATCGAGGTTTCGGGAGTGAAGCGGACCCATTTCCATGAGGCGCTTTTCGCCTGGTCCCGAAAGCGCCGGCTCGATCGAGTTCCCTATTTCTGGAACGTGTTCCGCGGCGAGATGAGCCTGGTGGGGCCGTCTTCCCGTCTGGTCGACCAGCCCAGCTTCACCGAGAGCTGGGCCACCGCCTATATCCACTCGCGCCGTCCAGGACTGATCGGCCCAGGAGCGATCTTCGCGGGAAGCGATGAATCGGGAACACGGCTGGCCGAGCTGTATGACGGTTACTATTCGAAGTTCGGGGGCATCGCGCTGGACCTCGAAACGTTGCTCCGCTCCGTTCCCCGGTTGCTCCGGGGGACCGAGACGGTGGAACGCTGATACCATCCGAGCCAAGCTGCATCGGATAGCAGGAGGGAACCTGTGTCTCAACTCGGGCATGCTCTGAAAATCGAGTCGGCGGGCCGCCGGAGGGGATTCGGCGGGCAGGCCGCGCGAAGGGCGACCGCGCTTTCCTTGGCGTTCCTCGCGTTCTCCTGGTCCGCGTCGCAAGCGCAGGAGGAGTACACCCTGGGTCCCGAGGACGTCATCTCCGTGACGGTCTGGGAGAGCCCCGAGCTCAGCCGCACCGTCGTGGTGCGGGCCGACGGCACCATCACGCTCCCGCCGCTGGGAGACGTCCCCGCTGCCGGGCGAGCCACCAGCGTGCTGGCGCGCGACCTGGAGCGCGAGTTCTACGACGTCTTGCGGCGCACTCTGCAGGTCACCATCTCGGTGGTGCAGTTCAACAGCCGCAAGGTGTATCTCG
>CAMPIC010000403.1 GCA_946886185.1 uncultured bacterium | reverse complement strand
CGGCACCGACGAGCCGCTCGAACGCTACTACTGGCGCGGGATCCGGCAGAACCCGGATGGGATCACCAAAGGGGACGTAGGCTACTGGGGGGACAAGACCGAGGTGGAAAAGCGAGGGCTCTTCGAAGAGCTGGTCGCCGATCACGGCCAGGTCTATGTCCTTCTGCTGCGCGATGAATTCGTCGATCCGGAAGAGCGATGGCGGAAGTACCTTTTGGAGACGCATCCTCCGCAGGAGCGGATCGAGTATCCAGGAGTCGAGATCTGGACCTTCGCCGGGAGAAGCGCGCGATGAGCGTGATGGACCCGACACCGGGCAGTGGACCCCGCGATAGTTCCGGCCATGCAGCTGGCCATGCAGCTGGCCATGGATTCGCCAATGGACCCGGCGATGGAAGGGATGCAGGAAACGGTCCGGTGAGATTGACGCTGGTCTCCGACGCTCTCTATTTCGGCGGAGCGGAGCGCTATCTGGTCGCCCTTGCGGCGCATCTCGACCGGCGCATCTTTCGCGTTTCGGCCCTCGTCCCGGAGGAGAATCAGGCTCTGATCGATCTCCTGCGGGAGGCCGGCGTCGCGGTGAGCACGATCGAGCGGCCGGGACTCGACTGGCGGCGCGGTATTCGTATCGGGCTGCGCAGTTTCGGGCAGGTGCCGGGAGACGTGGCGCATCTGAATCTTCCCAGCAGCTATGACGGCGGGATCTCCTCGTGGGCCTGGGCGGCGAAGCACCGCGGCTACCGGCGCGTGGTCACGACCGAGCATCTGCCCATGATCGATCGCAAGTACAAGCGCTTTCCGGTGAAGTTTCTGTTCACCCACTGGGTCGATGCGGCGATCTCCATCGCGCAGTGCAATCGCGCACTGCTCGTCGACCGTCACGGCATCGACGCGGACAAGGTGCGCGCGATCCCCAACGGAGTGGAACCGCCACCGCGATTGAGCGCGGAGGCGCGAGATCGGCTTCGACGCGAATGGGGAGCCCGCCCCGGCGATGTCGTGCTCGGCAACGTCGCTCGTTTGACCGCGCGCAAGGGACAAAGTGTCCTGCTGCAAGCTCTGGCGCAGCTGCCCGAGACGTTTCGACTCGTGCTGGTGGGAGAGGGAGAGGACGAGGCGAGCCTGCGTGGCGCGGCCGAGCAGCTCGGGATCGCGCGGCGCGTCCATTTCTCGGGATCGCGTCCCGATGCCGCATCGCTGCCGCAGGCGTTCGATCTCTTCGTGCTTCCCTCGTTCATCGAGACGATGCCGCTCACGGTGCTGGAGGCGATGGCGGGAGGAACCGCGGTGGTCGCGAGCGCGGTCTACGGAGTTCCGGAGATCGTGAGCCACGGTGAAAGCGGATGGCTCGTTCCCGCGGGCGACGTTGCCCGGCTCGTGGAGGCTCTGCGGCTGCTCGGCGAGGACCAGGCGTTGCGCGAGCGACTGGCGCGCGCGGGGCAGGCGCGGTACGAGGCCGAGTTCACCGCCGCCCGCATGGCCGAGCGCACTTCCGCGGTCTATCTCGACCGCGACCGCTCCGGAGACTCGATCGGAACGACGACGCGTCGGGCTCGTGTAGGGGGATTGGCGGCGTGAGAATCGTGCAGGTGAACAAGTTCCACTACCTCAAAGGAGGAGCGGAGCGGTACTACCTGGACGTCTCGACGTTGCTGCGCGCGCATGGGCACCAGGTCGATCACCTCGCGATGGAGCACCCCCGCAACGAGCCGGCCCACAACGGAGATCAATTCGTCTCCGAGGTGGACTATCGCGGCGGGCTCGGATTCCGCGACAAGCTCCGGCACGGGATGCGCGCGATCTACAACCGGGAGGCGGCTGCCCGCGCGCGTGCCCTGGCGCGGCGGTCTCCCCGTCCTGCGGTCGCGCATCTGCACAACATCTATCACCAGCTTTCTCCTTCGGTGATCCGCGCCTTCCATGACGAAGGAATCCCGATCGTGCAGACGCTGCACGACTACAAGCTCATCTGTCCCGCGTACCTCATGATGACCGAGGGAGAAATCTGCGAGCGCTGCAAGGGAGGGCGCTACTACCAGACGGTGCTTCACAAGTGCGTGCTGGAATCGCGCGGAGCCAGCGCCGTCGCCGCCGTGGAGGCATATCTGCATGGAGCGCTGCGCACCTACCATCAGGTCGATCGATTCCTCTGTCCCAGCCGTTTCCTGCTGGAGAAAGTCGCGTCCTTCGGAGTGCCGCGGGAGAAGCTGATCCACCTGCCGTATCTGGTCGATGCGAGCCGCTACCGGCCCGGGACCTGGCCGCGTCCGCCGTTGGCCGTCTACATGGGCCGCCTTTCGCGCGAGAAAGGAATCGCCACGTTGATCGAGGCGATGGGTCTTTTGCCCCCCGGCCGCCTGAAGCTCCAAATCCTCGGGGAAGGGCCGATTCGGGAGGCGCTGGAGCGGAGGGTCGCGGAGACCTGTCCGGACCGGGTCGAGTTCCTCGGATTCCGGACCGGCGAGGAACTTCACGAGATCACTCGGTCGGCGGCCTTCGTCGTGGTACCTTCGGAATGGTATGAAAACCTGCCCTTCGCCGTTTTGGAGCCATTTGCGCTCGGGACTCCGGTAGTCGGCGCGTCGATCGGGGGGATCCCCGAAATGGTCGAGAACGGAGTGACCGGCCGGCTCCATCGAAGCGGCGATCCCGAGTCTCTACGGGATGTCCTTCTATGGATGACCGGTCCGGAGGCCGACCTGGAAGGAATGGGGAAGCAGGCAAGGATCCGGGTGGAGCGAGACTACTCGGTGGACCAGCATCTGGAGCAGCTTTTGGCGATCTACACCGAGGTCCAGCGATGAAAATCGCCATGATCGGCCAGAAGGGGATTCCCGCGACCTACGGCGGCATCGAGCGCCACGTCGAGGAGATCGCCATCCGCCTGGTCGAGCGGGGCCACGAGGTCCACGTCTACAGCCGGTACCACTACACGCATCACACCGGCAACTATCGCGGCGTCCAGGTCCACCGCTATCCCAGCGTCAACACCAAGCATCTCGACGCGATCTCGCACTGTTTCCTCTGCACCGGCCATGTGCTCGCGCAGGGCTACGACCTCGTCCACTACCACGCGCTCGGACCCTCGATCTTCTCCAACCTGCCTCGGATCCGCGGCGCCAAGTCGGTCGTGACGGTGCACGGTCTCGACTGGGAACGAGGAAAGTGGGGCAAGTTCGCCACCTGGTTCTTGCGGCTGTGCGAGCGTCCCGCGGTGCAGTTCCCGCATCGCACCATCGTGGTCTCGAAGACGCTCAAGGACTACTTCGACTCGAAGTACAAGGTCGAGACCGCGATGATCCCGAACGGCGCGAACCCCGGGATTCACCGTCCGCCCAACAAGATCAAGAAGTTCGGGCTCGACCGGCATCCGTACATTTTGTTCGTGGGACGGCTCGTACCCGAGAAGGGATGCCACTATCTGCTCGAAGCGTTCACGCGTATCAAGACCGACATGCATCTGGTGATGGCGGGCGGATCCAGCTTCAGCGACGGCTACGTCGATTCCTTGATGCGGATTCGCGGCAACGACGAGCGCATCCACATGCTCGGCTACGTGTACGGGGATCTTCTCGACGAGCTCTGGACGAACGCGTACATGGTCGCACAACCCTCGATTTTGGAGGGGCTGTCGATCTCGCTGATCGAGGCGATCTCGCACGGAAAGTGCGTCCTGGTGAGCGACATCCCCGAGAACATGGAAGTCGTCCAGGACTGCGCCGTCAGCTTCAAGACGAAGGACGTCGACGACCTGGAAGCGCAGCTCCGCACCCTCATTGCCAATCCCGGCCGCGTCGAGGCGGTCGCGCGAACCTGCAAGGCGCACGCCGAGGAGCACTACTCCTGGAACCGGATCGTCGAGGCCACCGAGGCGGTCTACCTCGATTTGTTCGCCGGCACCTCGCCGGGCGGG
>CAMPIC010000402.1 GCA_946886185.1 uncultured bacterium | reverse complement strand
CGTTGCGCAGACTACTCCCGGAGCGGGAGTGCCGCAGACGTTCGACCCGCACGTTGCGCAGACTACTCCCGGAGCGGGAGTGTTCTCGACCGGACCGGCGCATTCCGCGGCCACACATTCCGCGGCCACACATTCCGCGGCCGCATCGGCGGCGCCAATGGCGGCGTCTGACTCCGCCGCGGGCGTGCCCGGTCAGAGCGATTTCCCGAACCACGCGGGCGGCCCGAACGGTGCGCTCCTCGCCGGCACGATCGATACGCGACGGCGCCATTCCTCGCGGCGCAATCTCTTGATCCCGATCGTGATCGTGATCGTGATCGGAGGGCTGCTCGCGCTCATGGCGATCCCGTCGGGTCCCGACCTGCCCGGAAGCGACGCCATCCGCAATCTCTTCG
The DNA here is from genome assembly GCA_946886185.1 of uncultured bacterium. The sequence goes on along the minus strand of CAMPIC010000402.1, from coordinate 3,528 downwards.
GATCGGGCAAGACCGAGACCGGCGAGCTCCAGATCCGGCCCGATCCGCCCGCGCGCGCGGTGCTGCTCGACGGCGTGGTGGTCGCCGAGGGAACGCCGACCGTGCTGCCGGCCGTGGAAGTCGGTCGGCATCGGGTCGGACTCGATCTCGGGCTGCTCGGTCTGTGGGAGACCGATCTCGAAATCGCGGAGGGAATGAACACGCTCGCGCCGGAGCTCACCGGTTCGGTGAAGATCGCGGCCGCGGATCCTTCCATCGCCGGGCACGCGTGGATCGACGGAGGAACGAAGAGCCCCGTCCCAGCGACCCTCACCGACGTCCCGGTGGGATGGGTGCGCATCTATTACGAAGACGAGAAGCTCCCGATCTGGGAGCGCCAGGTCCTGGTCCGCGCCGACCGGACGTCGCCGCTCATCGTCCCGAACGACGTGGCGGACGGCGAGGCGCGCATCGAAGTCGAAGCGCTTTCGTTCGCGGAGAATCGCGGGCTGGAGCCGTCCAGCGGCGATTCGATCTGGATCGACGATCATCCCGCCGGCATCACTCCATTCGAAGGGTCTGTGGATCCGGGACTTCATTCGGTTCGCGTGCGTTCCGCGGAAGGGGGCGAGACGTTCACCGACATGATCGATGTGCATCCGGGAGGGGGACGCCACGTCCTCGCGCAGTTCGGGGTGAGCCGTCGCCCTTCGCTCCACCACACGCCTCCGGGACGAGTCGCGCTGAGTGGAAAGCTGGTGCTCTCGGTCGAGGTGTCCGGGGAGCTCGATCCTTATGCGGCGCGTCCGGCGCTGCACTTCCCGAACCTCGATGCGCGATTGCGCGAGGTTTCTCTCACGCCGGTGGATGGAGGCGAGAACGTCTTCGTGGGCGTGGTCGACGCCGATGGAATGCCGCGCAACAGCCAGCTTCCGTACTACTTCACCATCTTGGGCCCGGATGGCAGGCCGGTGTACTCCGACCTCTATCGGGTTGTCCTGCGCGATCCGTCCGCGAGCAACGCGCGGGTCCACTCCTCGTCGGATGATGCTCACCTGGCCGAGGCGGTCCCTGGTCGCAGTCGATCGTCTTCCGACCGCCGTTCGGCCGACTCCGGAGCTAGCGATCTCGTCCCATCGATCAAGATCGAGCCGTCCGATGCGCCCTCCGTCGTGCCTTCGTCCGAGCTGGGAGGCTCCGATGGCTCCACCGTCGAGCCATCGTCCGGTCCGGCCTCGGGAGAATCGGTCCTGACGCCCTAGACCAGCCCCCGGATCGAGCCAGCCCGGATCGGGCGAACGCTTCATCGTGCGTTGGCCCGAGGCCGCCCGAGTTCGTCCTGTCGAGTCTTCGCCCGGCTCCGTCCGGTTCGGTCGGATTTCGGCCCGCTGTTCTCCGGTCGGATCTGGGGTAGCTCGGTCGCCTTGCGCTTGCGCCGCCCCTCCTGATAGCCTCTTCGAGGCAGAGTTTTCGCGGTGTCCCCCCGCAGGCCTCACTCCCACGGGAGGGGAATCGATGCGTCGTTGGCTGTCTCCAGAGGCGCGCGCTGTTTCGAGCGCGGCGCCCGACCGCTCTACCGTTGTGGCGGTCCCGTCCGGCGCGCTCGTCCTGCTCCTGCTCGCTCTCTCCTTTTCCTTCTCGAGTACGGAGCGAGTCTGGGCGAACGAATCGATGAGCGGTCCATTCGTCGCGATCGAAGCGGATCGAACGGCCGGCGCGATCAGCGATGCCGAGGCGCTGCTCTATCGCTTCTTCCTCGTCAGTGACCGCACCCGCGTGCCGTCGGAGTACTTGACCACCGCGGGTCCGCCGATTCGGTGCGCGACTCAGATCTACCTCGAAATGGGAGAGAGAGTCTCCGAGTACCCGGAGGATTTGCAGAGACAGATCCAGAGCCTGCTCGTCCGGCCCGACGGTTTGGACGGCGTCTTCGATACCGAGCACTTCCGCATTCACCATGCCGTGAGCGGATCGCGCGCGCCGTCCGGTTGGCCGGATCGCCGCTACCTGGAGGCGGTGGGCGCCGCGGCGGAACGAAGCTGGCGCTTTTATCACGAGACTCACGAATGGCAGACGCCGCCTTCCGATGGCCAGGGAGGAGGCGACTCGAGGATCGACATCTATGTCGATGATCTCGGCACCGGCTTTTACGGGTACACCGAACCGTTCGGAGCTCCCGACGACGCCTGGCCCTACAATCGCAGCGCCTTCCTCGTGATCGACAACGATTATCTCGGCTTCGGCTATTCCGACCCGATCGCGCCCATGCAGGTCACGGTGGCGCACGAGTACCATCATGTGGTTCAGATGGGCTACACCATCTCGAACAACTGGTGGATGGAGGGCCTCGCCACGTTCATGGAAGACGAGGTCTACGACGAGATCGACGACAACTACGGATACCTCTCCTGCCTGACCGGCTCGCCGTACAAGAGCCTCACGACGTTCGATGGCTGCCATGAGTACGGCGCCTTCCTCTGGCCCACGTGGCTGTCGGAGAACTACGGGCACGACTTCACGCGTCGCGTGCAGGAATGCGCCGGCGTGAACGGGATCTTCTCCTGTCTGGAGCGCGAGCTGGCCTCGGTCGGAACGACGTTCGAGGAGGCGTTCGCGGACTTCTGGACCTGGAACTTCTACACCGGCGTGCGCGACGACGGGCGCCACTACCTCGAAGGGAGCGAGTACGAGCATCTCGTAGCCTATGACCGGGCGGTTACGCTCTATCCCTCGGTGGATCAGCGGCCCACGCCGTCGCTGCGTCCCGAAGCGCTCGGCGCCAGCGTCTTTCGCCTCTATCCAGGCGCCGGAGACGAGAAGAGTCTCCTCACCCTCGACTTCGCCGGACCGGGCTGCACGCAGCGGGTCGTGCTGATTCAGAAACTGGAAGGCGAGAACGTATTCGTCGAGCACTACATGAACCTTCGCCGCGAGGTCGAGTCTGCTTCTGGTTCCGACATGAGCGGGAAGCTCGAGATCCCGGACTGGGAGGAGACGGAGTACGCGCATCTCTTCGTCATCCTGAACCGGTCGCTGGGCAGCGGCTCGTTCGACTATTCGATCAGCATGGAAACGTCCGAGCAAGCCGCGGGCGTGGGCGATCCGCTCTACACCCGCACCGTCGTGCTCGATCAGAACGAGCCCAACCCGTTCCACCGCTTCACGCAGATCCGCTACTCCATGACCGAACCAGGCCCGGTTCGACTGGAGATCTTCGACGCCTCCGGCCGCGTCGTCCGGACTCTCATCGATGCCATCCAAGAGGAAGGCGTGCATTCCGTCAGCTGGGACGGTCGCGACGCTCCCGGTCAGAATGTGTCCCCGGGGGCGTACTTCTATCGCGTCGTCACTCCGACCGGCTCCGATTCCCGAAAGATGATCGTCCTGCGCGACTGACGCGCGTCCGCCCGTGCGCCCGCGGTCGGCATGTCTGCTTCCTCCGAATCGGGTAGCGCGTTCGGCAACCGCCGCGCTCGGCACCGCACCGATCGCCCTGCCGACCACTCCCGCGCTGAGAGTGGACGTCGGAGCCGCCGACCACTCCCGCAC
>CAMPIC010000401.1 GCA_946886185.1 uncultured bacterium | reverse complement strand
GCATCTGCTCGGACTCCGCCGCATCCGTCTGCTCGCGGGGATCGGGCCCGTACTCGTCGGGCAGATACGCCTCCAGATCGGTCGACATCTTCGGTTCGCGCCGCTCCTCGGTCGGCTGCCCCTTGAGCTCCCGCACCGCTTCCTCGAGGAGCTGGCAGTAGAGCTCGAATCCGACGCTGATGATGAACCCGCTCTGCTGCGAGCCGAGCAGATCCCCGGCGCCGCGAATTTCGAGATCGCGCAGCGCGAGCTGGTAGCCGCTGCCCAGGTCCTCGAACTCCTCGATCGCCTTGAGCCGCTTCTGGGCTTGCTCGGTGATGACCCGATTGGACGGTAGGAGCAGGTAGGCGAACGCTTTGCGCGCCGAGCGTCCGACGCGTCCCCGGAGCTGATAGAGCTGGGCGAGCCCGAAGGTATCGCCTCGATTGATGATGATGGTGTTGACGTTGGGCAGGTCGAGCCCCGACTCGATGATCATGGTGGAAACGAGCACGTCGAACTCGCCGTCGAGGAACGCCCGCATCACCTCTTCCAGGGCGCGCTCGCGCATCTGTCCGTGCGCCACCGCGATCCGCAGATGGGGCACCAGCCGCTGCACGTAGTTCGCCATCGAGTCGATCGTCTCGACCCGGTTGTGCACGAAGAACGACTGGCCGCCGCGGTCGGCCTCCTGCATCAAGGCGTGCGCGATCACGTCGTCTCGGAACTCCAGCACTTCCGTCTGAATGGAAAGCCGGTCGCGCGGTGGAGTAAGGATCAGGCTCATGTCGCGCCCGCCCATGAGGCCGAGATGGAGAGTGCGCGGGATCGGGGTCGCGGTCAGAGTGAGCACGTCGATGGTCTCTCGGAAGCGCTTCAGCGCCTCCTTGTGTTTCACGCCGAACAGCTGCTCTTCATCGACGATGAGAAGCCCGAGGTCACGGAACTGGACGCCCTTTCCGAGGAGCTTATGCGTCCCGATGAGGATGTCCACCTTCCCGGCCGCGGTCTGCGCGAGAACCTCTTTCACTTCGGCCGGAGTCCGGAAGCGCGAAAGGTAGTCGACCGTGATGGGAAGACCGGCGAGGCGCTTCTTGAAGCTCTCGTGATGCTGCCGCGCGAGGAGCGTGGTCGGCACCAGCATCGCCACCTGCTTGCCATCCTGCGCGGCCTTGAACGCGGCACGAATCGCCACCTCGGTCTTGCCGTAGCCGACATCGCCGCAGATCAGCCGATCCATCGGGCTGGGCGTTTCCATGTCGGCGCGCACATCCTCGATCGCGACGAGTTGATCGGGAGTCTCCTCGTAGGGGAAGGAAGCTTCCAGCTGCTTCTGCAGCTCGGTGTCGGTGCTGTATGCGAAGCCGGGCCGCGCCTTGCGCATCGCATGGGTGCGGATGAGCTCCTCGGCCATGTCCTTGATCGACTTCTTGACCTTCGCCTTGGTGCGCGCCCAGGACTTGCCGCCCAGTCGGGAGAGCTGCGGTTGCGCTCCTTCTCCTCCCGCGTACTTCTGGACCTTGTCGAGCTGGCTCACCGGGACGTACAGGATGTCGCCGCCCGAGTACTGCAGACTGAGGCAATCGGTCTCCTGACCGTCCACCACCAGGCGATTCATGCCCTTGTACAGACCGATCCCCTGCTCCACGTGGACCACGAAGTCCCCGATCTGCAGCGAGAGCAGCTCTTTGATCGAAAGCCCGCGCGCGAACCTGCGCGGAGCGGTTCGTCGGCGGGCACGTGAGAAGATTTCGTGATCGGTGAGGATGGCGAAGCCGTCATCCGGCATGAGGAACCCGGCGGCCAGGTTTCCGACATGGAACTCCGCCGGAATCTGCCTCAGCAGCTCGGCCAGGCGCTCGCGATGATTCTCCGTGTCGCAGAGGATGTGGATCTCGGCAATTCGCTCGAACAGTCCGCGCAGATAGCTCCGCGTCTGATCGAGATCCCGGCCGAACGTCTCGGGAGGCACGGTATTGAAAGAAAAGCGACCCGCATCGGTGCCGTCGGTTTCGTCCAGCCTCCGCTCGATCTGCGCGCCCCGCCCGTTTCGCGGAGGCAGCGGCGGCGGATTGCTCGACGCGTGGCCTCGAAAGTCCGCCTTGATGACACCGGTGCCGCCTCGTCCTTCCGCGGTCATCATCGCACTGGTGCCGCTTCTCCCTTCCGCGGACAGCGTGGCTGCGGTGGCGCCGCTCCCCACGAAGAGATGCTTGCCGCGCGGAAGGAGATCCTCCATCTCGCGATCGACCCAGAACAACTCCGCGGGCGCAGAGGGCTCGAGTCCGAAGGGCAGTGTGTGGAGCGCGCTTCCTTCGATCAGATGAACCGCATGCTCGATCGCGCGATGCCGCATCGCGTCCGCATCCGCCGATGAAGGCTCGACCGCAGCACCTTCGTCCGGTTTCCCCGAGGCGCTCGTGTTTCCTGCCGCAGTCTCATCCGTGCCGGTTCGACGCGCAGCATCGGATGGTTGTTCGGATGGCGGCGTAGGCTCGGACGGCCGATCATTACCCCTGGCTGCGCCGGACGCTGGGTCGGAGCGCGGCGCCGCCGTGCGGCCGAACATCGAGTCGTACGCTTCCTCGAGCTCCGCGATCCACCCGTTCTGACGGGTGCGGACGTAGGTGGGCCCGTCCACGACCACCATGGCTCCGCCGCTCACGTAGCTGGCGAGCGTGGTGCGTTCGATGCCGAGCGCGGGGAGGCACCATTCGATGCCCTCGAGTGTGTTGTCCGTCTCCAGCGTTTCGAGCAGCTGCGTCCACCGTTCTTCGGGAACACCCGGAGGTCGCCGGTCACGCAGCTTTTGGACTTCACTCAATCCGACGATCCATTCCCATGTGGGAAGCAAGACCGCTTCCGCGATCTCTCCGATGGACCGTTGCGCGTACGGATCGAACTCCCGGATCGACGCGACCTCGTCCACGTCGAACTCGATCCGGACCGGGTTGGCGCGGCCGAAGCTGTAGACGTCGAGGATCCCGCCGCGGCGGCTCACCTCGCCGTACTCGGAGACCATGTGCGCCGGTTCGAATCCCGCGCCGATCAGAAGGTCCATCAAGGTGTCGGGATCGATCGCTTCCCCCACCTTGATCCGATGGACGTTCCGGGCAAGCGCGCCGGGAAGCGGCACCGGAGTGATGAGCGAAACCGCCGTGACCAGGATCACCTTGAGCTGCGCGCACGCAGGCAGAGCGCGGCGCCAGATGGGATCGGTCAAGGCTGCGAGCAGCTCGATCCGCGAAGCTCGCGTCGAAATCCGCGGATGGCGCGCGTGGTACGGATCCAGTCCGAGCTCGGGGAAGATCGCGGCCGTTCCGCGCCCGAGCAGGAACTGGAGATCTTCCTTGAGGTCCTCCGCGGTCGCCATGTCGGGCACGACTGCGAAGATTTCCTTGTTGAGGTCGCGCGACAAAGACGCGAGCAGGACCGCACGCGAAGAACCGGACAGCCCGCGCAGCCAGATAGGCTTTTCGCTGCTCTCATCCCCCTGGAGGCACGAATCCAGGCGCCGGAACGGGCCGGTCGCGCGGAACCGTTCCACCAGCAGATTCGCTACCGTGGGGGCGGCGATGGTATCGATTTCGTTGCTCACTCACGCAGGTTACCATCCCGCCCGCGCTTTCGTTGGGGCTCTTGCAGAGCCTCCCGAAAGAGTGCCAAATCGGGTAGCGAAGCGGGCGAGTCGCCCGCGCGCTGCCATGGGAATCTCGCATCCATGATGCGTTTCGGCGCGGCCAGTCTGCAGTCAGGATTCGGTAGCCGGCGATACCTGCACGGCGGTCGTCGTAGGCCCCGCGCTTTGGGCGGCCGGAGCGGCGGAATCAGTCGGTGCGGAAGGAGTTTCGGGGGGACTCTGGGGCGACGCTTCCCGCGTGTCCGGATCGGGAGCCTCGCCCGCTGCCTGCGGAGACCAGCTGGCTCGTGCGTTGGCCGGTGTCGCTG
>CAMPIC010000400.1 GCA_946886185.1 uncultured bacterium | reverse complement strand
CCCCGCCAACCGCTTCGTCGCGACTTTCGTCGGAACTCCGTCAATGAACTTCCTACCTTCCTCGGCCTTTCCCCAGTCGAGCCGCCTCTTCGGCACCGGCACCAGTTCCGACACCAGCATCGGCACCGCCACCGGCGCCAGTACCGACACCAGCACCGGCACCGGCACCGGCACCGGCACCGGCACCAGCACCAGCACCGGCATGGGCACCGGCACCGGCACCGGCATCAGCGCCAGCAGCGGCACAAGCGCCAGCAGCACCAGCACCGTCGTTGGGATACGGCCAGAAGATCTGGTCCTCGACGCGGCCGGTCCCGTCCGCATGCGAATCACTCTAGTCGAGCCGACCGGAGGCGAGTCGTTCGTGCACGGAGAGACGGATCACGGCAAGGTCGTCGCTCGGACCGGCGGCTATGCAGATTTGCGAGCAGGGGAGGAGGTCCGCTACTCGTTCGACCCGCGCAAAGCTCATCTCTTCGATCAAGAGACCGGATCCCGCGTCGACCGTTGACCAGCGAATAGAAGGGAGTAGAGTTCGGAACTCAGCTGGGATCGCTTGCAGATACTGTTCGCTACCACAGAGCGATCTGCGACAAGTGGAGGGATTCGGCTCGGAGATAGACTGTCCGCGGTGCCCGTCCGCCTCTCGGGAATCATGCCGTGTAGCGGCCTGCGGGGCGCTATTGCTACTGTTCGAAGCGACGCAGTTCCTCCCGTCGATAACCCAGGAACCAACCATGCTTCAGCCCATACCCGTATCTACTTGGCGGGCGGAGGAAACTCGGCAACGGTCCATCACGAGGCCTGACCCCCACCTGGCATCAACTCGATCTCCCGCTCCCGCAGGAGAGTTGTAGTAGTGTCCCCGCTCGAGCCGCGCTTCACGATCACGAACGCGATCGCGGCGGCGCTCACCGTGATCGAACGGGCGCGCGGATTTCTCGAGGCCGCCAGATTGTCGGAGGCGTGGATCGAACGCATGAGTCAGCGTGCCCTGCTGCTGGAAGCGCACCACACCACCCACATCGAAGGCACGCAACTCACATTGGACGAGGCGGAACGGGTTTGGGCAGGCGAAACGGTCGATGGCGCCAATCGGGAGGACGTGCGCGAGCTGCTCAACTACCGCGATGCGTTCGAGCTCGTATCCGAGTACTTGGAGAGTGGCGACCCCATCACGGAAGGCTTGATTCGAGAAATACACAAACGGCTCGTCGCCGGAGTACGCGGCGGCAGCGCCCAGCCGGGTAGTTATCGAATGGTCCAGAACTACGTGGCGAACAGTCGCACGGGCGAAATCATCTACACTCCGCCGCCCCCCGAGCAGGTACCGGTTCTGATGCACGAGTTGGTCGATTGGCTTCGAAAAGAGACGCTAGTCCATCCCGTGCTCGTGGCGGGAATCGCGCAGTTCCAGCTCGTTCACATCCACCCGTTCATCGACGGCAACGGACGCGCCTCGCGCCTGCTTTCGACGCTGTGCCTCTACCAGTCTGGAAACGACTTCAAACGCTTGTTCACTTTGAGCGAGTTCTACGACCGGGATCGGACCGCCTTCTACCATGCGCTCCAGTCGGTGCGCGAGGCAGACCTTGATCTGACCGGGTGGTTGACGTTTTTCGTCGAGGGGCTGTCGACTCAGATGAACGAAGTGAAAGCACGCGGGGAGCTGGTGATTCGCCGGGACGTCATCGCGCGCGAGCACGGACTGAACCATCGTCAAGCGGTGGCTTTGGAGGCGCTCTTGGAACGAGCCGAAGTCGGAATCGAGGACCTCGAAGCCCTATTGCCCGACGTCCATCGTCGTACCCTTCAGCGCGACCTCAAAGGGCTTGTTGATTGCGGGCTCGTCGCCACCAGAGGCTCGGCGAGGGCGGCTCGGTATCATCTTGTTACCTAATAACTTGTGGAGTATTGCGACAGAATCGCGACAAGTATTGCGACAGAATCGCGACTAGGTTGGGCCGCCGGAATTCTCGGCATCGTTCGCCCGAAACTGCGGATCCGCGACGGAGAAACGTCGCCTGGAGCGCAATCCCCGCTAAGCGCTCACCAGCTAATGACGATTTCGGCTGGTAGTTGATCGACGCGGATCTCTCCCGAAACGGACGATTCACTTCCGTCGACAAGAACTCGCCGCGGGGTCTGAGGAAGGTGAGGATCGATACTCCAACCCTCCGGGGGCTCGCCGACATCACCCGAGATCCGAATCGTCATTGTGCGTGGCTCGACGCGAAGCATTCGCAGGTCGAGCTTCCCCCAGGGTGTCGGAAGCTCCTCCACGAGAACACCCGTGCCCTCGGTCCACTCGATCGGAATCCCCGCTCCTACTCGTGCCGACTTCCCATCGGGGTCGAAGGCGACGAACATATCCAAAAACGAGCGCACATAATCCGATCCGACCCAGGTATGGGGAAGATCGCCGATGAAGCGAGGCTGCCGCTCCTCGCGACTGATCACCTCCGCCCAAGAGACCCATCCCGCCGGCCGTTGGTCATCGAAGAAGAACTGCATCAGCTCATGCGCCTCATCCCGCCAGCCGAGCCGCACGAAGGCTCCGACATTGCGAAGCTCGTATGGTGTGTAGGCGTCCCACGCATCCGTGGATGCACGCTCTCGGAAAAACTCCAGATACCGCGAGAAGGTGCTCTCCAGATCTTCCACCGAAACCACCCCGTCGACGCCTACCGGAGTGAGCGCGATCGTGGTCGAGGTGGGGTCGAAGTCGCCGAGATCGGCACATCCCGGGACGTAGTCGATCCCATGGAATCCCTGTGCCGCTTCGATCGACCTACCTAAATCCCGCGCGAACTCATCGCGCCATGATTCCAACACGGCGCGCTCAGACTCTTTCCCCAGCTTTCCCGCAAGGAACGCCGCGTCCTTGAATCCACGAAGTGCAAAGAAGTCGTCCCAGTAGGAATGCATCGGCTTGGCGGAGTATCCCTCATGGCTGATCGAAGGCGGGAGCAGCCCATAGAACGCACGTTTCTCCGGAGGCAAGAGATCGATCTCGGCGTACTCTCCCGTTCGCCGTTCCTGTCGGAGCGAATCGAGATACTCCGCGGCCGCGAGTACTCGCGGCCAGTGCCGCTCGGCCATCTCACGATCGCCTGTGTATCGAAAGAGCTCCGCGACCAGGAAGATGAACTCTCCGCTCGAGTCGTGCTCGGGAACCGGATCCGCTCCGCGCCGATCGACCACGCACGGAATCTTGCCGTTCTCGAACTGATGAGGGGCGAACCACTCCAGAAACTCCCGCGCCGCCTCCGCGTGACCCATCCGAAGGAGCGCGCTCGAGGTGAGGGATCCATCGCGGATCCAGGAGCGCGCGTACGAACGCACTCCCGGCTGAATCGCCGGGCCTGCTCGATTGACGAGGATGAACCCAATTTGTGCGCGCGCGGTCTCCAAATACCGCCGGCCGCTCTCCGGAAGCTCGATCCGCACCCGATCGATCCGCTCGTGCCACAACTCGCGCGCTGTATCCAGAGCAGACTCGAACGTAGCCGAGCCGAGGGGAGCGAACGCGAGTTCCTCCGCAGCCCGTCCGGGAACTCGATCCTCGTCACGAACCGGCGGATCCTCGGTACGCTCCAGTGGATCTGCCGACGCGCCCACCGGAGTCAACGGAAAGCGAAGGACCACGTCGCGGCTCTCGCCAGGCTCCAGTTGCATCGGGAAACGAAACCCCGCGGAGGCTCCACCGAACGGATCGGTCACCTCTCGCTGCTCGGGAAGCCTTCCGCGCGCCAAATGCTCCGCGACGACGTCACCCCCCGCGAACGTTGCCGCGCCAACGGAATGAGCGAGAGGAGCCAGCTCGATCCGACACCGACCGTCGATCAGCGCACCCTGCGAGTCCGCGGCTACGGTGTGGATTTGCGCGATCCCCCCGGACAAGTTGAGCGATTGAGACGGCGGATTGACCTGAAACGGCCGCACCGCG
>CAMPIC010000399.1 GCA_946886185.1 uncultured bacterium | reverse complement strand
TGGCTCCCCGGGTAGGACTCGAACCTACAACCCTGCGGTTAACAGCCGCATGCTCTACCATTGAGCTACCGAGGAGCAATGAACGAGGGACGGCGGCGCTCCGCCGACATGAACCACGGATTTTAGGCAGAGCCTCCTGGGCTGTCAAGCGTCGCCGTAGGTCGTTCCGTGGACCCAAGTTGAAGGATCCGAACAAACCCGGCTCGACCGGCTGAAAACTGGACGGTACAGTGTCGTGGGGGGAAAAGCCTGGAAAACGGGTCGAATCCCGGATCATGGAGGATGCGGTGCCCCACGCGAGTCTCTACCCCAATCGGAAGCGCAATCCCCTCGCGCGCCTCGTCGGATTCGCGAGCGCTCTGACGCTCTGCTCGATTTTCATCGCCGAACCGGGCCGCGCGCAGACTGCGAGCGAATCGGACGACCGTGCAACGCCCGCGAGTTCCTCGAGCGAATCGGACGACCGTGCCACGCCCGCGAGCTCCGCGAGCGAATCGAAGGCACCGAGCCCGGCCCCGAGTTCGTCGACTTCCCGCGCCCAGGACGGACAACGAATGGTCTGGACTGAGGTCACGACCGAATCGGGCACCATGATGGTCCTCGCCCCAGCGGATGCGTCGACGGCACCTGCTCCGAGCGCGAGCGCGCCGACCGAGGCTCCTCGCGCCGAAGACCTGACCGCGTTCCAACCGCCGAATCGCTCGAGACCGTCTCTCGAAGGTGAGCGTTACCCGAACGTCACGAGCAATCCCGGAGGCGCGCCCCCAACCTTGGGCGCGTCGTCATTCGGCGTCTATGGCGGCTTCCCCTCCGCGGTCGGCTTCCAGTTCGTCATCCCGACGGATGCGACGCTCGCCTTCCGAACGGGCTTTACCGGCTTGCCGGGCATCGGCTATCTCCTCACTCCCGGCGTCGAGATCCGCTTCGACCAATCTCCCGGGACCTACAACGTCGACAGCGCCTACGCCTTCTCGAACCTCTACATCGGCGAGACCGTGGAAGACGGACCGAACACCCACCATTGGGGCATCGAAAACGGCCTGGGCTACCGCTGGATCATGCCGGATCGCCGAGGAGTGCGCTGGATTGCCGCCGTCGAGTTCGGTGGACGTTGGAGCAGTGAATCCGTCTGGCCGATCAAGCCGTCCGTCCGCGCGTTCTGGATGATCGCCGCTCCGTAGGGGCGAGCCCCGAAATCCGGCAAACATTGACCCTTCGCGTCCCATCCACCGCGCGACTCCTCGCGATAGCTGCTACGGGTGCCCGAGTTCGATCCGGAAATCCGGCAAACATTGACCCTTCGCCTCTCATCCGCCGCGCGACTCCTCGCGGTAGCCGCTACGGGTGCCCGAGTTCGACCCGGAAATCCGGCAAACATTGGCCCTTCGACCCTTCAGTCGAAATCTCGTCGATCCTCAGTCGATCTTTGGTCGGTTCCCGTCGATCGGTCGTCATCCTCGTCGACCTTTCGTCGGTTCCTGGTCGATCCTCGTCGCTGGAGCGATCGAACGAAGCGCGACAACCGCGACTATCGTGTATGAAGAATCGCATTTGATATACCGGCGCGCGCGCCGGAATCCACATCGCATGAACCGCCGGTGATCGCGCGCTACGCACTTCCCCATCGCCGCGCGCTGAACTTTCTCCCTCCGCTGCCGGAAACTGCTTGTCGTGCTCCCAGGGCAGCCCCTAGGATGCGCGAGTCACCCTAGCAAATAGGCGGACGGGGCATAGGAGCCATCCCCATGGCTCCCGCAACGGCATGGAGAGTGCCAATGTATGCCCGCGTCTCTGCTTTGCGTTTGCTCCTTTGTTACGCGTTGTTCCTGCTCTTCAGCTCGACATCCGCATTCGCGGCTAACTCCGTGACGCCGCTCGCGCTCGAGAGCGCATCCACCTACACCTGCATCGGATTCAAGTGGCTCATCGGCGGCGATGACGATCTCGACTGCACCGTGCGTGTTCAATACCGTCCCACCGGTACGACGACATGGCTGCAGGCGCAGTCGTTGCTCCGCGTGGAACCGGGGACGTACAACGACTACGAAGTCGATCCTGGGAACCTGCTTGCCGGAAGCATCTTCAAGCTGCAACCGGCTCGAAACTACGACGTCCAGCTCACCCTGACCGATCCGGACGGCGGACAATCTGTGAAAAACGTCATGGTCTCAACACGGGCGATGCCGTCGGATCCTGTACAACCGCGCATTCGCTATGTCTCCCCGGGAAGCGGCGGAGGGTCGGGAACGGCGAGCGATCCGTTTCGCGGAATCACCGCGGCCAATGCCAGCGCAGTTCCGGGCGATGTCTTCTTGCTCCAGCCGGGAACGTACACAGGCGTGGCGAAGCTCGACCGGAGCGGCACGGCAACGAATCCGATCGTGTGGCGCGGGACGAACGTCAACACCGTCATTCTGGACGGCCAGGACACGGCCAAGCCGGTCGTCGACTTCTCCTCCGTCAGCCATGTCCATCTCGACAACGTGACCATCATCCGGCCGAAGCAGATGGCGATTCGAGGCATCGCCACCTCGGGAGTGTCGGTGCGCGGATGCAAGATCGACTCGTCGAATCTGACCGGATCGGAGAAGGGAGGCATCTACTTCATCGGCGCGGGTCAGGAAAACGTCACCATCGCCGACAACGTGATCCGCGGACCGTTCGACTGGGAAGACGGGCGCAATAGCGACGCGTACGCCCTCATCGTTGCCGGGAAAGGCCACGTCATTCGGCACAACGAAATCTACGACTGGTGGGACGGCATCTTGGTGGGCCACGGCGAGACCGAGGTCGAGACGAGCAACTGCGACATCTACGGCAACGAGGTGTACAACTGCACGGATGACGGCATCGAGACGGACGGCTCGCGCCACAACGTCCGCATCTTCGAAAATCGGGTCACCAACGTGCTGTGCGGGATCAGCGCGCAGCCGGTGTTCGGCGGTCCGATGTACGCGATCCACAACGTGATCTACAACCACCAGCTCAAGCCGCTCAAGTACCAGGTGTGGCCGACCGGCCTCATCGTCTACGGGAACACGTTCGTGGGCGCCGATCCGCGTGGATGGGGAGAGGGGCAGTGGCGCAATGCCATCGTTCGCAACAATCTCTTCATCGGAGGAAGCGAGCGCGGTCACGAAGGCGATCCGATCGCGCTCGACACCTCCGGCATCCGCGCCGACATGGATTACAACGGCTGGTATCAGGCGATGCCGTCGCGCTTCGGCCGGTTCATGGGCGTTCTCTATAGCTCGCTCGACGCCTTCCAGGACGCGCTCGAGATGGCGGAGCACGACGTGTTGCTCGACATCGGGGTGTTCGTGAACGCGGAAGAGCCGCCCATGGGACCGTACCTCGGCGACGGCGGATACCCTCCTCCTTACGAGCCGGGAAGTCAGGATCTGCGCCTTCGGGCCGGCTCTTTGGCGGCGGATCGTGGCGTGTTTCTCGCGAACATCAACGACGGATACGCCGGCACCGCACCGGACTTGGGCGCCTACGAGATCGGTCGGCCGCTCCCGCAATACGGCCCCGGCGGATCGGATCCGTCTTCTGCGCCGAGCAGCGATGCGGCGGTCGCCGTGTCGATGCAAGTGGCGCCGAACCCGTTCACCGATCATTCGCGGATCACATTCGGCTCGCCCGTCACGGAGAACGCGACACTGCAGGTGTACTCGGCGAGCGGAAGACTGCTCCGCACGCTCGACGCCGGCGATTTGGCGGATGGAACCACGTCGTGGGACGGCCGCGACGACTCCGGCCGACCTCTGGCCACAGGTGTGTACTGGATCCGCCTGCAGGATCCACGCGCGTCCGGTCGTACGCTGGCGCAGCAGAAGGTGGTGAAGTTGAACTAAGCCTGTCGGAACGCTCGCGGTGACGTGTCGGAGGAGTGCGCCCACGTGACGCGTCCCGCGAGCGATGTGAGTTGGACGCATCGGAAGAGCGCGCCGA
>CAMPIC010000398.1 GCA_946886185.1 uncultured bacterium | reverse complement strand
CTCCGGACTCGCCTGCTTGTTGATCAAGATACCTTCCTGAGGGCTCGGAATCCACAGCTCATTGACGGCGGCGCGCCCGCTGAAGCCGGTCTGATTGCACGCGCTGCATCCGCGCCCCGCTTTCCAGGGGAAGTCGGGCAGCTCCCGGAACCACTCCGCGGCGATTTCCGCGCCCGGGGGACTCGCTTCGGTGCAGTGCGGGCAGTTCTTCCGCACGAGGCGCTGGGCGAGCACCCCGTTCAACGTGGAGGCGATGCTGTTGGGCTCCATCCCGATGTGCAAGAGGCGCTGCACCGCGCCCGTCGCGTTGATCGTGTGGAGCGTGCTGAGCAGGAGGTGGCCAGTCTGCGCGGCGCGCAACGCCATCTCGGCGGTCTCCAGATCGCGGATCTCTCCCACCATGATCACGTCCGGATCCTGCCGGAGAAACGCCCGCAGGTACTGCGCGAACGTATTCCCGATGGCCATGTTCACTTCGGTCTGGCAGATCCCGGGGTGGGTGTATTCGATCGGATCCTCCGCCGTGAGGATCTTGATCTTCGGATCGTAGAGCGTACGCACCGCCGCATAGAGCGTGGTGCTCTTTCCGGATCCGGTCGGTCCGGTGACGAGGATGATTCCGGTGGGGCGCTTGATCAGCGCTTTGAACTGTTCGCACACTCCCGGGCTCAGCCCGAGCGCTTCCAGCGACTTCGGCGCTTTCTTGTGATCGAGGACGCGGATCACCATCCCTTCGCCGAAGCGACCAGGCACGGTGGAGACGCGGAAGTCGACGTTGCTGAGCTTGCCATCACGCCGAATGAGCATGCGGAAGCTCGCGTCCTGGGGCCGGCGCTTCTCGGTGATGTCCATTTCGCACATGACCTTGAGACGCGCGACCACGGAGCGATAGCTGTTGTGGAACGCATCCTCGAGCTGTCCCAGGCGATAGCGATGGAGCACCCCGTCCACGCGCAATCGCAGGGTGGGGCCGTTGACCGATTTCTCGATGTGGATATCGCTGGCCCCGAGAGCAAGCGCTCGCGAAATCACGGTCTGCACGATCGTCTCGACGACCGGGCTGTCCTTTGACGAATGGCCGATTTCGCGCGTCTCGACCACGTCGGTCTCGAGGACCTCGATCCCTTCGTCGTCCTGCAAGAAGTCGTCGGGCTCAGCCTCGACGGGTTGATCGCTGATCACGTCGGACCAGAGCGACGACGTATCGATCGGCTCGCTGTTCTTCGGTTTGGGGCGGATGTCGGGAGTTCGTGCGCCCGCCTTCGCATTCATGCGGAAATCGTTCTTGGGGCTGGGGTGCGGCTCACCCTTGCGGGTGACGGGGGACAGAGTCTTGCCGGGGTCGAGATCGATTCCGAAGGAGAGATCGGAGGAGTCGGCATCGATCCGCGCTGCATCGTTCGAAGCATCATGCGCGTTTTTGCCGGAAGACTTGCCGTACAGGCGCTCATAGAAGCGGACCACCGAGCTGCGCGAAGCGAGATAGGCGCGGATGTTGAGCCCCGTCATGCTGGAGACGTCGTAGATGCACCGCGCGCGGTTCGGATCGGCCAGGGCCACCAGAAGATCGCGCCCTTCCTGCCGGAACGGCACGATTTCGTTCTGCGCGGCATAGGCTGAGCTCAAAAGGGATCGCAGCGCGACGGGGGCCGGGAGGTCGTCCAGATTCACCGTCGGATAGTTGTGCTGCTGCGCCAGGAACCGCGTCAGCGTGTTTTCGTCGACGTGATGCTTGCGCAGGAGAACGTCGCCCAGCATCCCTCCCGATTGCATCTGTTCGGAGCGCGCTTCTTCCAACTGCTGGCCCGTGATGACACCGCCGTGCACGAGCATTTCTCCGAGAGGAAGGCGCTTGTCGTACGCGATGAGAATGCTCTGGAGCTGCTCTTGCGTGAGGAGGCCGCGATCGATGCAGATCTGACCGATCGGAGTGCCGGGACGGCCGTTCTGCTCTTCGATAATCGATTGGAGCTGGTCGACGGTCAGATATCCATTCTCGACGAGGATGTCTCCGAGTCGCTTCGCCATGCCCGATTCCTTCCGGTGCTCGTCGGTCTTCCGTCCGTCGCGGCTATAGGATCTCTTCGGCACCATTCGGAGGCTTGTTGAACCGGTAGGGGGAACCATTCGGGGATCTGCCCGGGCAGGAATTGCCTACTCGAAGCGCCGCGCCTGACGCCGGTGGAGTACGATTGGCGCAAGGAGGACATGACATGGCGCGACACATCCCAGCACCTTCATCGATCGAGGCCGCCGGCAATCTCCCGAAGCGGATCGAGGAATTCATCGGCAGAGTCAACACCGGTACCGACCGGATCAGCATCGCTCGCATGACCAGCCCGCCGGGTTGGGAGGAGCCTGCCCAGATTCCCGAGTTCGACGAGTTCACGATCGTTTTGAAAGGGACCGTCGTGGTCGAGGATGAGGGAGGCTCGTTCGAAGTCGCCGCGGGCCAAGCGGTGATCGCTCCCGCGGGGCAGCGCGTCCGCTATCGAACTCCCCAGGGCGCCGAATACATCGCGGTGTGCTTGCCGGCGTTCTCGCCGGAGAACGTCAATCGCGAATCGAGCGAGGACATCTCGAAAGGCGGCGGCCGTCCGACATGATCGGAACGCGAACGGCTGTGTCTCGGGCGTGATTCCGAGTCCGCCCTCACCGCGGGAGCTGTCAATGGGAGCGGACGTCCCCAGTTCTTGATGCAGCCCATTCTGCGGGTTTGACGCGCCGTCGCGCAGCAGGCACGCTTCTCCAATGTCATCACAGCCTGCTCCGACGACCGGCGCATCGCCCGGCCGGGCGCTCGACGCGAGAGCGCGATACACGGCCAATCTCGCGGAGCGAAAGCGGTCCGTCGACGAAATGGAACGACGCGACCGCAGCTTCTCGATGGTCCGCCTTACGCTCTTCGGAATCTTCCTCTTCCTCCTCTGGCTCGTGTTCGTACGCCACGCCGCTCCGCTCTGGGTGCCGGTACTGCCGGTCGTCGCGTTCACCATCCTCGCGATCGCGCACGAGCTTCTCGCGCAGCGCCGCAAGCGGATGGATCGGGCGGTTTCGTACTACCAGCACGGATTGGCGCGGCTCGAAGGCGAGTGGGCAGGACAGGGGTCGACGGGAGAACGGTTCCTCGATCCCGCGCATCCCTACGCGATCGACCTGGATCTGTTCGGGACGGAGAGCATCTTTCAGCGGCTGTGTCTGGCGCGCACGCGGGCGGGGGAGGCGCGTCTCGCCCTGTGGCTGCTCGAGCCATCGCCACCGCGCGAGGTGACCGCGCGTCAGGGAGCGGTCGAGGAGCTTCGCGACGAGGTCGAGCTGCGCGAATCGCTGTATCTCGCGGGCGCCGAGTTGGAAGTCGGGATCCATCCCGAAGAGCTGCAAGCCTGGAGCAAGGCCGCGCCGATCTTGACCTCAGGTGCGGAGCGGGCAGTCGCGTTCGTTCTGGGCGCGCTGGCGGTGATCGCGGTCATCGCCTGGATCGGATTCGGAACGGGACTGGGACCGCTCGCCGCAGTCGTCATCCTGCAAGGGATCTTCCGCTTTCGGATGCGTCATCGAGTCCAGCAGGTCGAGGCGTCCGCGGACGACGCCGCCACCGACCTGAAGCTGCTTTCCGAAGTGCTGCGTGTATTCGAGCGACGCACCTTTTCGACGGAGCGGCTGCGGGAGCTGCATGATCGCCTGACCGGCGGTCCAGGCCAGGCTGATCGCCCTGCCTCCGAGTGGATCCGGATCCTGCATCGGCACGTCGACTGCCTCGAAGCGCGCCGCAACGCGATGTTCGCGCCGATCGCGTTCCTGACTTTGTGGGACGTTCATTTCGCGTTCGCGATCGATCGATGGCGCTCCAGGACCGGGGAGCAGGTTTCCGAGTGGCTCGCTGCCGTCGCCGCGAGCGTAGCGCTTGCGTCTCTCGGGGGCTTGGCGCTCGAACGGCGGGTGGACAGTTGTCCGGTGCTGGGGGTGGGTGGGTCGGGGTG
>CAMPIC010000397.1 GCA_946886185.1 uncultured bacterium | reverse complement strand
CGCGATTCCAAGGCGGGTCTTTCCTTCCTGCATATCCATGACGGATCCTGCTTCGATCCGATCCAGGTGGTCGCTCCGAGCACCCTCCCGAACTACGAGAGCGAGATCGTCCGGCTTCCGAGCCACGCCTCCGTGCAGTGTCTCGGGACGCTCGTCGAATCCCAAGGAAAGGGACAGCGATTCGAGGTTCAAGCCTCGTCCATCGAAGTGTTGGGGTGGGTCGACGATCCGGACACGTATCCGATCTCGCCGAAGCGGCACACTCTCGAGTACCTCCGGGAGGTGGCGCATCTCCGGCCGCGCACCAACACGATCGGCGCGATGACGCGGGTGCGGAACTGCCTCGCGCAGGCTATCCATCGCTACTTCCACGAACACGGATTCTTTTGGATCCACACGCCCATCATCACCGCGAGCGACGCGGAGGGCGCGGGACAGATGTTCCGTGTCTCCACGCTCGACTTCGCGAACATTCCGAGGCGGGAAGATGGAAGCGTCGACGTGAGCCGCGACTTCTTCGGCCGGGAAGCGCATCTCACTGTCTCCGGACAGCTCAACGTGGAGTGCTACTGCCTCGCCTTGAGCAAGGTGTACACCTTCGGGCCCACGTTCCGGGCGGAGAACTCGAACACGCCGCGCCACCTCGCCGAGTTCTGGATGATCGAGCCGGAAATCGCGTTCGCCGATCTCGCTCGCGACGCCGATCTCGCCGAGGACCTGCTCAAGTACTGCTTCCGCGCGCTCCTCGACGAGCGGGGCGACGACATGGCGTTCTTTGCGGAGCGGATCGAGCCGACCGCCGTGTCGCGGCTCGAAGCGCTCATCGGATCGACGTTCGCGCGCATGACCTATACCGAGGCGATCGATGTGCTGCAGAAGTCGGGCAAGCAGTTCGAGTTCCCGGTCTCCTGGGGAATGGATATCCAGACCGAGCACGAGCGCTATCTGTCGGAAGAGCACGTGAAGCGCCCCGTCATCGTGACCGACTATCCCAAAGGCATCAAAGCGTTCTACATGCGGATGAATGAAGACGGCAAGACGGTGGCCGCGATGGACGTGCTCGCTCCCGGCATCGGAGAAATCATCGGCGGATCGCAGCGTGAAGAACGGCTCGACATGCTCGACCAGAGAATCGCCGAGATGGGTCTCGATGCGAAGAGTTACTGGTGGTATCGCGACCTGCGGCGCTACGGCACGGTGCCGCATGCCGGATTCGGACTCGGCTTCGAGCGGCTCGTCCAATATGCGACGGGTCTGACCAACATCCGCGACGTCATTCCGTTTCCTCGATTTCCCAAAAACGCGGAATTTTGACGCGGATGAAACAGTCACAGCGCGCGCTGGCCAGCTTCATTTTCCTGAGCCGCTGGCTCCAGGCTCCGCTCTATTTCGGATTGATCATCGCGCAGGCCGTCTATGTCTATCACTTCGTGGTCGAGCTCATTCATCTCATCCACGAGGCGCATCACATCACCGAGACGGACATCATGCTCACCGTGCTCGGCCTCATCGATGTGGTGATGATCGCGAACTTGCTCATCATGGTCATCGTGGGCGGATACGAGACGTTCGTCTCGAGGTTGAACCTGCACAACCATCCGGATCAGCCGGAATGGCTCTCCCACGTCAATGCCGGCGTCCTCAAGGTGAAGCTGGCGACCGCGCTCATCGGCATCTCCTCGATACACCTTCTCAAAAGCTTCATCGAAGCGCAGCGACTCCCGGACAAGATGCTGCTCTGGCAGGTGGTCATCCACATGACGTTCGTGATTTCCGCGTTCATGCTCGCCTTGACCGATCGGAAGATCAGCACTCCGGTGCGCCACAACGGGCGTCCGGAGCGTGATCACCACCCTCGCCACGACCGAGCGGCCACGGTTCCTGGCGAACGCAATTTTCTCCAGGAGAGAGTCGACGGCGGCGGTCACTGATCCCAGGACGGGACTCCTCCCGAACAGTATCCACGGGGGCAGCCCGGCGACGGAAGGCGACGCGAAGCTGAACGCGGCGGCCGCGAGGGCCACCGAACGTCGTCACGCCGCGTTCGCACTACTCAAGCCAATGTTCTCTCAGAACGAACCGGTGCTAGAATCGCGCGGGGCCAGGAACACGACTTCGGATCCGGCTGGCCACGGCGCAGCCTGAGTCGGCGGATTTCATAAGGACGGCAATCGCAGCAAGCCATTCGCCGCCTGGACGAAAGGGAGGTTGCCCGATGGCCACGGAGCTCGAGAAGGCGCTCCAGAAAGCGAAGTACACCGCCCTGCCGCTGCCGCGCACGAACGCGGGCCCGAACACGATCTACGCCTTTCAAGACGGGCAGTTCTACATCGTGCGCAATCCGGGGAGCTGCCTCAAGCTGCCCGTCACGGAAGATCCCACCGCGGAGCTGATCCAGTTCGAGCGCGAGTACCGGTTCACCTTCTCTGGAGTGGTCGGTTTCCTCACCAAATTGTTCGGAATCGGCAATGCGAAGTCGGAGCTTCAGGTTCAGAAGATCTCGAGCGCTTCCGTCAAGATGGGCGGGCTGGCGCATCTCACCATCGAAACCGGCGCGCTCATCGATTACTTGATGGGCCTTCCTCCCACCACTTGCTTGCGAGACCTGACCGATCCGGATCACCTGACGATCGTGGCGGCGCTCCGTGCCAATACCTTCTCGTTCGACTTCCGTTCGGAGAGCGGCACGACCGTGAAGCTCTCGCTGGAGGAAGCGAGCGGCCTCTTCGGAGTCGATACCACGGTCGGAGTCGAGGTCACCTCGTCGGGACACGTGATGGTGAGCTCGCCCAGCTTCGTCGGGGTCGTCAGCTGGGACGGAAAGAAGATCCAGAAGGAGATCGACCGCGCGCGGAAGTTCGCGGGCCGGAGATCGCTTCGCGAGTACGAGCCTCCGTCTCCGATGGATGTCGCGCTCACCGCCGCCGAAGTGCGCGCGCATCAACTGCGCACCCTCGACCTCAGCCCGTCTTCTCGGAAATCGGACTCGAGGGTGGCGGATGGCGCACCTTCCGAGAAGTCGTCGAAGAAGGCGGCAACGCGCGCTGCCAAGAAAGCTGCGAAGACCCTCACCAGGTCAGCCGGCACGACTTCAGGGCGCGCGGCGAAGAAGACCGCCGCTAGATCAGCCGGCACGACGTCCGGGCGTGGGACGAAGGAGACCTCCGGGAGATCGACCGACTCCAGGTCGGCACGATCCGCGAAAACGGGCGTGCGCGGGTCGGTGAACGCGAAGCCGGGGGAATCGACGAAGGCACAGCGCTCGGCGAAGACGCGCTCGGGGGCATCTTCCAAGAAGGGAGCGCTCCGGTCGGCGAGACAGCGATGACGCCCTCACGCCGCAGGCCGACGCGGAAGTCGACCCCGCCCAGGAATGCATCCGTCCGTTCCGCGCGCGCTGCGGAACGCGGCGAGCTTCGCGAGAAAAGCCGCCGGATCCCGGTCTTCGCGCAGGACCCCACCATCACCGACGGCACCGCCGCAATCCTGACCGAAGTAGATCTGCCGGCGGAGCCGCTCGCTCCCGGACCGCGCGGATATCGCGTCCACGTCATCGACTACGATGCCTCACGCGATACTTTCTTTCGGCCCGCGATCATCCCGGTCGAGGGGACGTCCGTGAAAGCGCTTCTGTCCGATCCCGCGTTTCACGCCCAGCAGGTGTATGCGGTGGTGATGCAGACCCTGGCGCACTTCGAACGAGCGCTTGGACGGCGAGTCGCATGGGGATTCGACGGACATCAGATCCATGTCGCGCCTCACGCGTTCGAAGAGCCGAACGCGTACTACTCCCGGCGCGACCGCGCGCTTTTCTTCGGCTACTTCGCCGATCCGGTCGCGGGGCGCGTCCATACCTGCCTCAGCTATGACGTGGTCGCGCACGAGACCGCGCACGCTCTTCTCGATGGGCTGAGGGAGCGCTATCTCTTCCCCTCTTCGCCGGATCAGGCGGGGTTCCACGAAGGCTTCGCCGACGTCGTCGCTC
>CAMPIC010000396.1 GCA_946886185.1 uncultured bacterium | reverse complement strand
ACGTCGACAGATCGCGGCGAGCGCGGGCGCGTTCTGCGGCGTGACCGCGAAATCCGGCGTTCCGGCGCTCGCGCGCTCGAAGAAGAGTCTCGCTGCCGAGCTCGCGAGCACGCGCTCGGGAGTCGCGGGTTCAGCGGCTGAGGGAACGGCGAGCGAAGGCACACGATAGGTGACTTCTCCGTGCACACCGAGGCTCTCGCGACTCGTCGTGAGCACGCGGAGGTTCGGGCAGGTGGAAAGCAACCGATGCACGATTCGGGCGACAGCGTCGAGTACGTGCTCGCAGTTATCCAGGAGAACGAGCGCTCTTCTCTCTCGGATCGCGGCTGCGATGGTGTCATTGATCGACTCGCCGGGAACTTCGCGGATTCCAGCGGCGTTTGCGATCGCTTTGGGAAGGAGGTCTGGATCGGTGAGAGGCGCGAGCTCGACGAACCAAACGCCATCCGGGAACCGCTCCAGAGTCTCGGCGGCGACCTGGATCGCGAGACGCGTCTTGCCCGTCCCCCCGCTGCCCGTCAACGTGAACAGGCGCGTTGTCGCCAAAATCTCCTTCGATTCCGCCATCTCTTTCTCGCGGCCGAGAAAGCTCGTGGCCGCCAAGGGCAGAGAGCTCGGTACTCCCGTCGCGCTTCCCTCGCGCATGGCTTCGGCATGGGCGCGCACCGCCGCGGCGTTCAGCGCCTCGATGAACTGCGTCATGGCCGGGTAGCGCTCCACCGGGTCCTTGGCGAGTGCTCGCTCGAGTGCGCGCATCACGTCCTTGGGCACACCGGGCCGGAGAAGCGAGATATCGGGCGGTGCGGCGCGTGCATGGAGGCGCAAGACCTCGAGCGGATCGTGGCCGTGGAAAGGGGGAGTTCCCGCGAGCAGCTCGAAGAAGAGGCACCCGAGGGCATACTGATCGGTGCGGCCGTCGAGCTCGGAGTCCCCTGAGAGCTGTTCCGGCGCCATGTAGTACCGCGTGCCGAGAATCTGTCCGCTGAATCGCGACGCATTGGAAGCGCCGGCGGAATCGTGGGAAGTAAAGAGGAGCGTATCACCGCCCCCCTCGTCGTCTTCCGAGGCGCGCGATCCGGCAATCGTCTCTTCGTCATGGCGCGACATGGCGGGCGAGCTGGAGCCCGAGCTGGTGAAAGCGATTCCAAAGTCGGCGAGGAGTGGAATCCCATCGGCCAGCAGCACGTTCTCCGGTTTGACGTCGCGATGAACCAGTCCCCGGAGGTGGGCATGATGGAGGGCTCCGGCGATCTCCCGCGTCACGCGGATCGCCTCTGCGACGGGTAGGGACGTCTCCCGTTCCAGACGAGCGCGCAGCGATCCCCCTTCGATGAACGGCATCACGTAGTAGAGGCTCTCCTCAGCCAGCCCCGAGTCGAAGAGCGGAAGGATGTGAGGATGGTTCAGGCGCGCGGCGATCTCGATCTCGCGCAGAAACTGCGCGGATCCGATCATTCGCCCAACTTCGGGAGCCATCACTTTGATCGCCACCGGCCGTCCGTGCTTCCGGTCGTGCGCGAGGTACACCGTAGCCATGCCGCCGCGGCCGATCTCGCGATCGAGGTCGTATCGATCGCTCAGTGCGGCGACGAATTTCGCTGGCGGCCCTTGCAACTGGATCCTCCTTCGACCTTCGCTCTTCGCTCGACGTTCCGGCGCGAACTCGCAGAGGCGTTTCGAGCCGCCGTCTGGCAGCGCTCCCGGCGCTCGCGTGCTGGCCGCCGACGGCCCTGGCGCCAATTCTATTCCGAGATCCAGAGAATTCCGGTTTGTTCCTTTGTCCATTTTTCCGGGACGAGGAACTCCCCGCCTTTCTGATTTGCAATTCCGGTGCGAAGTCCGAGGGCCGGCGCTGACCATTCTCCATCCGCGATCCTGCTCCGCGGAGGAACCAGTCGATGGGAGCTTCCCCTAGATGGCGATGGTCATGCAGGGGCGAACCCTTGGATGGAGGGTCGCTTCACCGTCGGATCACAGCCGCGAAACGAACCGAGACCATCCGGACGCCATGGCGGGACGAGTTTCATGACCTTCGATCCCTCCCGGGCCAATCCAAGAAGCACCGAACCGCGCGCGTAACGAGGACGAAGCATTCTTGGCACGCGGCTAGCCTTCGATCGCCCGGCCGGAGGACTTCTCCGGCTTGGCGGTGCCGCCGTCCCCACGGGCTTCGCCCAGACCGCCCACGACTGCCGACGAGAGCGAGGACTTCATGAAGACACGGACCTGGGGGCTCGCGATCTGCGGGAGCGCGATCGGCATCCTGACGTACTCGGTGAGCGAAACAATCTCGGGGGATCGGCCGCGCCTTTCCAAAGGAACCCCTCCGGACGCCGCTGTCCTTGCCAATGCGCGTGATCTGGTCCTGGAAGGAGGGCAGATCTTTCGCTATGACACTTTCGGCGACGAGGCTTTCTGGGGAGATCAACTCCGGCTGCACGACGCGATCCGAGGCGAGGACCATGGGGGAGAAGGGCCGGGCCTCAGTCCCCGAACGGCGCTGGCCGTGGGCCTGAAAGTCGACTCGGAAGCGCTTCCGCCGGCTCTCCTCGAGCAGATACGACAAGGGACGTTGGACCTGGATGATCCGGCCAACACGCTCGCGTTGCTTCGACTCGACGCTGTCGTCGGAGTCACGGGATTCTTCGACGGGGAAGACCAACTCAGCTCGGTCGGAATCCAGTGCGCTCTGTGCCACTCCACGGTGAACAACCAGATCGCGCCCGGAATCGGGAAGCGTCTGGATGGATGGGCCAACCGGGACCTGAACGTCGGCGCGATCGTGGCATTGGCGCCCAATCTCGCTCCTTTCACAGATCTTCTCGGAGTCGACGAGGAAACTGTCCTCCTGGTCTTGAACAGTTGGGGTCCGGGGAAATTCGACGCGGAGCTGATTTTGGATGGAAAGGCGTTCCGCCCTGATGGGGGGTCGGCCGCCACGCTGCTCCCGCCCGCGTTCGGGCTCCCCGGCGTGAACCTTCACACCTGGACCGGCTGGGGTTCGGTGACGCATTGGAACGCGTTCGTCTCGAATCTGGAAATGCACGGCCAGGGCACCTTCTACGATCCCCGTTTGAACGATCCCGATCGTTTCCCGATCGCGGCCCGCGCCGGCTTCTACGACGTGCGGAACGAACCCGATTTGATCACCGAGAAACTGGCAGCGCTCCACCTGTATCAGCTGGCGATTCCCTCTCCCGCGCCGCCGGAAGGCACGTTCGATCCGGTCGCGGCGGAGCGCGGCGAGGAGCTGTTCTCGGGTCGTGCCGATTGCGCGCGCTGTCACGTTCCGCCTCTGTTCACGGAGCCGGGATGGAACATGCACACGCCCGAGGAAATCGGAATCGACGACTTCCAGTCGAGTCGATCTCCGGATGGGCGCTACCGCACCGCGCCGCTCAAGGGTCTCTGGACTCATCAGCAGGGCGGCTTCTATCACGACGGCCGCTTCGCCACGCTGCTCGACGTCGTGGAACACTACGACGACCACTTCGGATTGGGTCTCTCCGAGCAGGAGAGCCTCGATCTGGTCGAGTATCTCAAGTCGCTCGGGGACGCGCCGGTCGACTATCACTTTCCGGAAGGTCTCCGGGGAGGGCGCGCAGCCCTCAGTCCGGAGATTCCGCGATTCGGAGACGGTGGATTGAGCATCCGGCCCAATCCGGTCCGGACCTCCGCGGATATCGAGTTCTCGCTCGCCAATCGGACGGGCGTCGAAATTTCGATCCATGATGCTCAGGGACGCCAGGTCGCTCGACTCGTGGATGGGGAAACCTTCCCCGCGGGAACGCAGCGCCTGGTTTGGGATGGACGGCTCGATGACGGCACCGCATCTCCCTCCGGCGTGTACTTCCTTCGCATGCGCACGGAAACGGGAGAGGAGTCGACGCGCGCCCTCGTTTGGGTGCGCTGAGCCGAGAAAGGAATCTCTCATGCTCAAAGATGTGGACGTGATCGCGACCATCGCGGTCAAGGATCTCGACGCCGCGCGTGAA
>CAMPIC010000395.1 GCA_946886185.1 uncultured bacterium | reverse complement strand
CTACTACGATAAGTTGGGGAACATCGCGAAGTCAATTCTGATGACGCACGTCATGCGTCCTTACAAGCGAAACAGACCTATGCTCATGAGCACGTTTCTCGCGTCGATGGGCGTTTCTGCGACCACTGCGACGGCGCAGCTCGTCAATCCTGGGTTTGACAGCGGACCGGCGGAGCCTTGGCAGCGCAACCCTGGTGGAAAACGAGGGCATCGATCTCGACAGCGATCCTTCGATTGGGAACAGGTTTCGATGTGCGTAGCCATCCCGGCCAATACGCAGTGGCCCCTGGCGGAAGTAGATTCCAATGGTGATTCCGCGCCGACATTTGCAATCAATTCGGCGGTAATGGGGAGACATCTCCCCATAATCGACCAACTCTGCTAGACTTAGGCGCCCTGCGAATGAGCGCGCTCGGTGGCCGAGGCACCGGACCGGTTGCGACTTGGACCACTGGATCCATGCGCGAACACGTCCTAAACGCGAGGAGCATGGACCATGCGAAAGAGTCTGCTGTTCGGCGCTCTGCTCAGTCTGTGCGTTTCGACTTCCGTGATGGCGGCTGGTGAGCAGCTCGACGGCTACACGGGCGATACGAACAACAGTCCGCCGATTGACCGGGAACAAGAGCTTCTGTACTTCGGCGACTTGACACCTGAAATCGGTCTCGGTTGTTCGAATCCGTCCGGCACTTCGGGCGGGCCGAATGACATTGCTGTCGGCGTAACGGCGAATTTGACTCCGCCGATCGCAATCACCTCCTGCTACTACAACATCTTCACGCAAGTGTCCACGAACATCTCCCAACTGGACTTCGTGATTTGGGAAGAAGGCGCGGTTCCCGGCGATGAGCTTTGGCGCGTCTCGCTTGCTCCGAACTGGGATGCTGGCGACCACACGGTTGCGATCGTGACCGACGACTGCGTGCTTGCGACACACTTCTACTTTGGTCAGAACCAGAACCAGACCAACGTTGGAATGCGTTGGGGACTCGACACCAGCAGCGGCAGTTCGGGGACATCTTTCATTCGAGCCCCCACCTGCGGGGCGGAACAGTTTCTTCTCGTAGATCAACTCGGGTTTCCGGGGAATTGGGTGATGGCGATCGGAGCCGCAGATGACTGCGATGACCCAGGAGGGGTTCCGGTCGAACTCCGGAGCTGGGGCCGCGTAAAGCGCGTCTATCAATAGAAAGCAGATTTCGTTCCCTTGGCCGTGGGCGCGACAACGAGACTGGCCCGCCATGACGAAGCCGTACAAGGAGTTTGCGCTCGATCCCGGCGGGAACGTGATCGTTCGCGTATCGACTTCCATATAGATGCCGGGTCGCGAGGGAGCTGGCTCGAGGTCCCCCGGTGACGCGGCCGTGGCCCGATCATCCCGGATGCTACGGCGGCCGTTCAGCCGATCACGTTGCACTCTGACTTTCGTCTACTGCGAACGCCAAGACGTGACCATCCGGATCGAGCGAATACGCCGCCGCGTGGCCCCACGAGCGCAAGCTCAACGCACTGAGCTCTCGGGCGCCGGCTGCGAGAGCGCGGGCGTGGTACGCGGCGGGCTCTGGCACGAGCAGGTACAGCTCGGCTCTTGGCACACCGCGTGCTGTGGATGGCTTGGGAAGCGCGGGCCCGAGGAGATGTTCGATCCCCGCCTCGGGCATGAGACCCAGCACCGCCCCGCCCGGCAATGCAAACTCGGTCATACCCTCGACGTCGAGGCGCGGCGCAATTGCGAGCACCGCGGAATAGAACGCAGTGCTGCGCTGTTGGTCGGCAACATACAGGATGAAATGCGATGCCTCGATCAACCTCGTCCCTCCAACTCCCCCCGCACTGAAGACCAAGTCTGGCCATCTGCATGACAGCGCGCCCACGACTTTCAACCTCCAGAAATCACCACCACGAATCGGTGCGGCTGTCGATCGTGAGGAGTATGCATTGACCAAATCTTCTGTGCTAGTTCAGAAGGACCATCTTTCGCGAACCCAAGTGGGGCGCGCCTTCGAGTTGATAGTAGTAGATGCCGCTTCCGACTGATCGACCCGCGGCGTCACGACCATCCCACTCGACGTGGTGGGTGCCGTAGTCGCGCACGCCCTGGTCCATCCGAAGGACGAGCTTCCCCGTCACGTCGTAGATCCTGAGCACCGCTCGCGACCGTTCGGTCAACGTGTACTCGATCGTCGTGCTTGGCTTGAATGGATTCGGGTGGTTTTGGCCCAGGCTCGTTGCCAACCAAGGGATGGTTACCGTCGCCACCGGAGAGCGGATGTCGTCGCCGTCCAGAGTGTGGAGTCGAAGTTTGTACCGATACGTCCTTCCGGGCTCGACGTGCTCATCGATGAACGATCTTGCCATCGGGTAAGGCGAGTCCTCGGCGATCATGGCCGCTTGCGACTGCCCATCGTCGCGGCGGTAGAGCGCGAAGCTCTCCAGTGCTTCGTCGCTCCACACTTCCCATCGAATCTGGACTACGCCGCGGACCGCAATCGCCTCGAAATACGGGATCAGAACGGGGACGGGGTCACCATTGACGAAGTTTGCAACGAAGATGTCGGTGAAACCTGTCGGATTCGTGAGCGGGCCTCCTCCGAAATCCAACGTACCGTTGAACGAGCCGGTCAGTGCGAAGTTGCCAGAGACGCCTGCCGCAATCGAGTTGCCTTGTTGCTGATTGTCGCGATCCCCAAAGCCCGCACTCCAAAGATGGTTCCCGTTGGTGTCAAGAATCGCGATGTAAACGTCCCAGCCCGCGCTCGCGATGGGTCCACCGCCGAAATCCAGGGCACCGTCGAACAATCCGGTGATCAAGACATTGCTCGAGCCATCCGCGGCGATGGAAAAGCCGTATTGGCCGGACTCATCCCCGAATTGCTGGCTCCAAAGGTGGCTCCCGTTTGCGGCAAATTTCGCGACGAAGATGCTTTCGTCCGCGGGATTCACCAGAGGTCCGCCTCCAAAGTCCACGGTTCCGGTGAAGTCTCCCGTAATCAGAACGCTTCCTGACGCATCGGACGCGACCGACGAGGCATTCTGAGGATCGCTATCCCCGAATCGATGGCTCCAGAGATGGGTGCCTTCGGCGCCAAACTTCGTAACGTAGATGTCCCCGGCACCAGCGCTGGTGAGGGGCCCGCCACCAAAGTCAACGGCGCCCAGGAAGGTACCGGTCAGAATCGAGTTGCCCGAACCATCGGTCGCGACCGACGCACCGTACTGATCTTCGGCATCGCCGAAACGTTTGCTGAAGAGGTGGTTGCCGTTTGCGTCGAACTTCGCGATGAAGACGTCGTAGTCTGACGCACCCGGAAGAGGTCCGCCCCCGAAGTCCACGATGCCCTTGATCGATCCCGTGAGCACTAGATTGCCAGAGCCATCGGTTGCAACCGAAGTGCCGAATTGAAAGTCGTCGTCGTCCCCGAAGCCCTTGCTCCACAGGTGAGTGCCGTTGGCGTCGAGCTTGACGACGAAGATGTCGCCCAAGCCGAAAAGGGGCCCGCCCCCAAAGTCCACGGTGCCGCCAAAGTCTCCCGTGACGAAGATGTTGCCTGCGGCATCTGTAGTGACGCATCGGCCGGTCGCCCCACCGTCGGGTCCTCCGAACCGCTGGCTCCAAAGGTGGTTGCCGGCGGGATCGAACTTCGCGACATAGGCTTCAATGTTTCCCTCGCTTGTCAGCGGCCCGCCGCCAAAGTCCACGGTGCCTTCGAATGCCCCTGTGATGATCGTGTTGCCCAATCCATCCAGCGCAACCGAAAGGCCGTCCTGATACTCAGCGTCTCCAAATCGTGCGCTCCACTGATGGACGGGAGCGGCCTGCACAATCGATGAGGTGATGGTGATACTGGCGACTGCAAGCAACAAGAGAGTTGGTGGGTGCATGGGGGATCTCCTCTGGAAGGTTCAGGCGGCAAGGGGCCTGGACGCCGGCACCGGACTCACGAGCTCGGATTGGAGCTCGCCTTACGGAGAAGGTAGACCCCCCTCAGGATTCC
>CAMPIC010000394.1 GCA_946886185.1 uncultured bacterium | reverse complement strand
GACGCTCGTCGCGCATCTCGACGCGGAAGAGGAAGTCACCGCGGCTTTCCGGGAGCACGGAAGCGAGATCGCGGCCGTGATCATCGAGCCTCTGCCCGCGAACAACGGACTCTTGATCCAACGGCGCGAATTCCTCGACCACGTGGTGGAGACGGCGCGACGCCACGGTGCGCTCCTCCTTTTCGATGAAGTCATCTCCGGATTCCGAGTGGCGTTGGGCGGCATGTCCGAGGTTCTCGGCATCCGGCCCGATCTCGTCACATATGGCAAGGTCATCGGGGGCGGATTTCCCATCGGCTGCTACGCCGGCCGAAAGGAGCTGATGGATCTGGTCGCTCCGGCGGGGCCCGTGTATCAGGCCGGCACCCTCTCCGCGAATCCGATCGGAGTCCGCGCCGGATTGGCCACGCTCCAGAAAGCCGAAGCAGTAGGGATCTGGCCGAGTTTGGCAAAGCGAACCGCGGAGTTCACGAGCGCGCTCGAGGCGCGATTCCGCGAGGTGGGCGCGCCGTTGCAGGTCGCACAGCTCGGATCCTTGTTCTGGATTCACGGGGTCAGCGATGCTGCGATCCGGCGAGTCGATCGTATCACGCCCGATCATGCGGATCTGTTCGCGCGGTTCTTCCATGCGGCTTTGCGCCATGGCGTCTATCTGGCGCCGAGCGCATACGAGGTCGGCTTTCTCTCGGCGGCGCATGATCCGAGGACGCTCGAAGCGGCCGCCGATGCGCTCATGGAGGCCGCCCGGGAGCTGTAATGGAGATCGAGCGGAGACATCGGATCGAATACGGTCTCGCGATCCTCTGGCTCGTCTTCACCATATCGCTCGCGAGCTGGTGGCTGATCTTCGGTCTCCGTCAAGCATCGGCGCTCCGCGAAGTGAACCAGACGCATTCCGAAGAGCTGGCCGAAGTGCATCACATGTTGTTCTGGGAAGGCGGCGCGCTCATCGCTTCTCTCGCCGCGGGTGGAGCGGCGCTCCTGTATGGAATCCATCGTGAGCGCAAGCGTCGCGGCGCGATCGAGGACTTCTTTTCCGCGTTCACGCACGAGCTCAAGACGTCGCTGGCCAGCCTGCGCCTACAGGTAGAGAGCCTCAAGGAAGACATGCAGGAACGAGGCGAGTCGAACCCGCTCCTCGACCGTCTCCTCAAGGACTCGGTTCGACTGCAGCTCCAGCTCGACAATTCCCTCTTTTACGCCAACCGCCGCAAGGGCCAGCTCTATCTGGAGACGTTGTCCCTGAAACGGATCGTCGAGTCGGTCGCGCTCGAGTTCACCGATCTGAACGTCAGGATCGATCGCGACGTGGCGGTGATCGCCGATGCCAGAGCGCTGGAGAGCGTCCTGCGCAACCTCTTCCAAAATTCCGTGGTCCATGGAAACGCGACCGCCGTCGAAATACGCGTGGTCGATCGCGACGATGCGAACGTCACCATCGTCGTCGAGGACGACGGCACTGGTCCGGCGGTGGATCCGGCTGCGCTGGGCCGACTCTTCTTCAGACCGACACCACGGAGCGGAACCGGGGTCGGCCTCTACATTTCGCGGCAGCTTCTCCAGCGGATGAGCGGAGCGCTGGTCTTGTCGCGTGGAACTCGCGGACTCACGGCCACGCTCCAGCTTCCCGAGGCGCGTTCATGAATCGCATCCTCCTGGTCGAAGACGATCGCTCGCTGGGATCGACCTTGGTCGAGCGCATCCGCAAGGAAGGGTTCGAGGCGGAGTGGGCCACGACCCTTGAAGATGCCGGGCGCGCCTTCGAGAAAGGGGGATGGGATGTCGTGATCCTCGACGTCGGACTTCCCGACGGATCCTGCTGCGATCTGGCGCGCCGGATCAAGTCGATCTCCTCGATACCCATCATGTTCATGACTGCCTTGAGCTCGGCCGCGAACCGCCTCGAGGGATTCGAGATCGGCGCCGACGAGTTCATCCCTAAGCCGTTCCATCTGAAAGAACTCTTTCTGCGCATCCGCCACGTGCTCGATCAACATGCCCGGCGACGGATCGTGAAACTTTCCGGGAAGACGATCGATCTGGACGCGATGGCCATCATCCACGAGGACGGATCGCGGGAATATCCGCAGTCGAGGGATTTCCAGGTCCTGCGCATGCTCATCGACTCCGCGCCGCGCGTCGTCACCCGCGACGAGATTCTCGACCGCGTGTGGGGCGAGGACCGCTTCCCCACTTCGCGGGCCGTCGACAATGCGGTCGTGCGATTGCGGCAGTCGCTGGGAGATCCTGGCGCGATCCGCTCGGTGCGGGGGCTCGGATATCAGTGGTCGCTGGCCGAAGGAGCTCCCGATGCCGTCTGAACGATTCGAGAACGCGCTCCGCCGCGTGCCGCAGCCTATCCCGCCGATCTGGTTCATGCGCCAGGCGGGTCGCTATCACAGCCACTATCGCGCGCTGCGGGCGCGTCACTCCTTCATGGAGCTCTGCCGAAATCCCGAGCTGGCCGCGCAGGTCGCGCTCGGTCCGATTCTCGACTTCGACTTCGACGTTGCGATCCTCTTCAGCGACCTCCTGTTCCCGCTCGAGGCGCTCGGCATGTCCCTCTCATACGGGGATACGGGTCCGGTCCTGTCGCCGAAGCTCGACAAAGCCCAGCTCGGTGAACTTAGGACTACGGAGGATGCGCTTTCGCGACTCGAGTTCCAGCGGGACGCGGTGCGCGCGACGCGAGAGATCATTCCGAAGCACAAGAGCGTGATCGGTTTCGTGGGCGGCCCCTGGACGCTTTTCGTCTATGCGATGGAGGGAAGTCACAAAGGGGATCTCGTCCGTTCCAAGACCGCTCCCGATCTCTATCGCGCCTTCGCCGACCGGCTCGTTCCTCTCCTCATCGAGAACGTGCGGCTCCAGATCGAAGGAGGAGCCGAAGTAGTGATGGTGTTCGACACCGCCGCGGGCGAGCTTTCCCCCGCATGGTTCCAGCGTGAGGTGGCCGGCGACCTCGCGGCGATGTTCCATGCATTTCCGGGCAAGCTCGGCTACTACGCGCGCGGAATCCAGCCGGCGCATCTGCCCGATCTGTGGTTCGACGATGCCAAGACGATCTCGTGGGGCGCGCGCTCCGAGCTCGGGAGGTCGACCACTGCCGATCCACGCTCGGAGAGCGCTGCTTCGATCACGGCCGGTCCGCGAGCGGAAACCCCTGTCTCGATCAAACCGAGCCGAAACCCTCGGAGAACTGGTCCGTGGGAGGGTTGCGCGGGGATCGGCGTCGATTGGCGATGGGATCTTCGCGAAGCGCTCCGGCTCGGATCCGAATTCGGATTCGTGCAGGGAAACTTCGATCCAGCCCTGCTCTTTCTTCCGGCGAGGGAGTTTCGAGACGAGCTCCATGCGTTCCTCGAACCGCTGCTCGCAATCCCCGCGGAATCGCGATCCGGATGGGTCTGCGGCCTGGGCCACGGAGTGCTCCCTCGCACTCCGGAAGAAAACGTAGCCACCCTCGTACGAACCGTCCGTGAGGTGGTCCATGCATCCTGACGTGGTCAGAACCACTTCTCCCAGCTCGGCGCTTCTCGACAAAAACGACGTTCCGGTGCCTCGCTACACGAGCTATCCCACCGTCCCCTACTGGAGCGACGACCCCACTTCGGAACAGTGGCTTGACGAGTTGCGCAAGGCGGCCGCGCAGCCCGATGCGACGTGGGCGGTCTACCTCCACATTCCATTCTGCGAGAGCCTCTGCACCTTCTGCGGATGCAACACGGTCATCACGCGCAATCACGGGCGGGAAGAGCCCTACATCCGATCGATCCATGCGGAGTGGAGCAAGTACCTGGAAGAGGTCCCGGCTCTCGCGGAGCGGTCTCTCCGCCAACTCCATCTCGGCGGAGGCACCCCCACGTTCCTCTCCCCGGAAAACCTGCGCGTTCTGCTCGATCCTCTACTGGCGCGCGTGCGACGGCGCGCTGAGGAGTTTGTGTATTAGTTCGAGGTGTATACGGGCGTGTCGAGCGCTGGGATTCTCGATGGTT
>CAMPIC010000393.1 GCA_946886185.1 uncultured bacterium | reverse complement strand
GAGCAGGAGGCCGCCGCGGTCTTCGCCGCGCTCATTGACGGGATTCCGGAAGAATCGAACGAGCGCAGTGACGAGGAGGCAGCGACGTGGCTGTTGGCGCATCTCCTCGATTACTTCAGCCGGGAGGAGAAATGCGCGTGGTGGGAGTACTTCCGTGTCCGGGAAATGGAGCACGAGGATCTCCTGCTCGAACGGAGCGCGCTCGCCGGTCTGGTCTTCGAAGAAAACGAAGGAGGCACCGCGGCCTGCCCGGTACAGCGGTACCGCTTCCCCCCGCAAGAGACCGGGATCACCAAGGAGGATGAGCTTCACGAGGTGGGAGGCGATGCGATCGGCACCGTCGTACGCATCGATCCCGTCCGCGGATCCATCTCGATCAAAAGGCGAACCGGATGCGCCGGCCGGCGCCCGGCCGCGGTGCACTTGAAATCGGTCGTATTCTCGAGCCCGCTCGACAAGTCGTTGCTCGAGCTCGGACGGTGGGTGGCGGAAAACGGAATCGGCACGGAGGGACCATGGTCGGCCGCGCGCGAGTTGTTGTTGCGACGCCCGCCCCGATTCGGGGTGTTGGTTCGAGGCGGCGGGCGCGGTAACGAATCGTCGCCGGATCTCGCGCGGCGGAAGCTCCATCTCGATGGAGGTGACTTACCTGCTGTCTCGAAGTGCAGTTCGAATCTGCGGGCTGACGACGAGCCGGCTCAAGATGCGGCGGTGCGTCTTGCGCGAGCCTTGAATGGAGGCGTGCTCGCGATTCAAGGTCCGCCGGGCACGGGCAAGACGGTGACAGGAGCGCGCATGATCGCGGAGCTGGCGGCTTCCGGCGCAAGTGTCGGCGTGACGGCGGTGAGCCATCAAGTGATACGCAACCTTCTCACGAAAACCCGGAATCACTGGGCCGAGACGCGCGCTGATGCTCCTCCACGTATCGTTCACAAGAACAAGCCGGCGGACGGCGATCCCGATTGGCTGGAAGTCACCGCCTCGAACGAGGTGGCAGTGGCTGCCGCAGCGGTGGGCGCGATCACGGGCGGTACGGCATGGCTCTGGGCGCGCGAAGATGCGGAGTCGGTTCTCGACTACTTGTTCATCGATGAGGCGGGACAGATGTCGCTTGCTCACGTGCTCGCCGCCAGTCGCGCCGCACGCAATCTCGTCCTCCTAGGCGATCCGAGACAACTCCAACAGCCGCAGCGCGGGGCCCATCCCGAGGGAGCCGAAGTCTCGGCACTGTCTCACCTGTTGGGTGGTCGAGACACGATTCCGCCGCATCTCGGATTGTTTCTCGAGACGACGTGGCGTCTCGCTCCCTCGATCTGCTCCTTCACGTCTGAGCTGTACTACGAGAACCGTCTCGCCGCCCATCCCACCGTTACTCGACAGGCCGTCCTTATATCGGGTGACCTCGCCGGACCGGGCCGATCTTCGTGCCGGTCGAGCATCAGGCGAATCAGAGCCGCTCCGATGAAGAGGTCAACGTGGTCCGCCACCTGCTCGATCGCCTGGTCGAGTCCGGGAGCCGGTGGATCGATGCCCGCGGAGAAACGCGCCCGCTCGGGCTCGGCGACATTCTGGTCGTGGCTCCGTACAACGCGCAGGTGGCGGCCCTCATCGCGGCGCTTCCATCCGGAGCGCGCGTCGGCACGGTCGACAAGTTCCAAGGACAGGAGGCGGCCGTCGTGATCTATTCGATGACCAGCTCCTCCGCTTCCGACGCGCCGCGCGGAATGGACTTCCTCTTCGATCCGCATCGCCTCAACGTCGCGACCAGTCGGGCTCGCTGCCTGTGCATCCTGGTCGCATCCCCCGCGGTGTTCCGCCCGGATTGCAAGACGCCCAAGCAGATGCGCTTCGCCAACGGACTCTGCCGATTCCTGGAGCTGGCGCGTAAGGTGCAGGCATGACGAAGGAGCTTTGCCGATTCTCCGCGCAGCCGCCCACGGTGCGTGCATGACCACCAGAGGCACGAGATTCCAAGTGGTGTTCGAGGATCGATTTCTCATCGTGGTCGACAAGGCGGCGGGAGTCCTGACGGTGCCGACTCCGCAGGGTGAACGGAACACCCTGGTGGATCTGCTCGAACGCCACCTGCAGACCAAACGGCCGGGATACCGCCCTCCACGGACGCGGAACACGCGCGATCGGCGGCCGGCGCGAGGCCGATTCGTCGAGATCGTTCATCGGCTCGACCGCGACACCTCCGGACTCCTCGTCTTCGCCAAGGATCCGGAGGTCAGGGATTTTCTGCGGGCGCAGTTCCAGGAGCAGTCGGCGGAGCGGATTTATCTCGCGATCGTGGCGGGCCGAGTCCGGGATGACGCCGGCACCTTCAGCTCCTATCTCGCGACCAACAAGGGGCTGGGACGATATTCCACGCGCGATGCGTCGCGAGGCGAGCTGGCCGTGACCTACTTCCGCGTCCTCGCACGCGGGGAGGATGCGACCCTGGTGGAGGCGCAGCTGCGGACCGGGCGGCGCAATCAGATCCGCGTGCACTTTGCGGAGGCAGGCTATCCTGTGCTGGGCGATCCCCGGTACGGACCGCGCCGCGCGACGCATCCGCAGTGGCC
This sequence comes from uncultured bacterium, assembly GCA_946886185.1. The sequence goes on along the minus strand of CAMPIC010000393.1, from coordinate 1,434 downwards.
GCCCTCGCGGCTGGCGCTCCATGCTTCGGCGTTGGGCGTGATCCACCCGGGGAGCGGAGAGCCGGTCCGTTGGGAGAGCCCGCCGCCGGCGCCGTTCCGCGCTTTCGCGGCCAAGCAGGGTTGGACCGAGCATCTCCGATGAGCGAGCTTGGCCCGAGGCCCGACCCCGCCCATTTCGCACACGTCCGAAGCCCGTACCTGCCAGCGTGATCCACCGCGAATCCGGTTCGTATGGAAGGTTCCGGATCCACTATTCTAGACGGCTGCGGGTAGAATGATCCGTTCCGAGGGCGCGCCGCTCGTTCCTCGGGACCGATGGGAATGTGGAAAGTAGGTTTCGGAGCGACAGGAGCAGCCATGGCCTCGCCGTCCCCGTTCGATTTTTTCGACGTCAAGTCTCTCCTCAGCGAGGAAGAGCGTCAGATCCAATCCACCGTGGGCCGCTGGGTGGACGAGCGCGTCGAGCCGATCATCGCCGACGCGTTCGACGCACACCGATTTCCGGCGGAGCTCATCCCTGAAGTTGCGGAGATGGGACTGCTCGGCTGCACCATCGAAGGCTACGAGTGCGCCGGACTCAACAACGTCTCCTACGGCCTCATCTGCCAGGAGCTGGAAAGGGGCGACAGCGGACTGCGCAGTTTCGTTTCCGTGCAGGGCAGCCTCTGCATGTATCCGATCCACGCCTACGGAACCGAAGAGCAGAGGCAGCGCTGGCTTCCCAAGATGGCGACGGGAGAGGTGATCGGCTGCTTCGGTTTGTCCGAGCCGGACGGTGGATCCGATCCGGGCACGATGAAGACGCATGCGAAGAAGGACGGGAGCGACTGGATCATCAACGGCGCCAAGATGTGGATCACCAACGGCGGGGTCGCGCATCTCGCGGTCGTGTGGGCGATGACCGAGGAGGGGATCCGCGGGTTCCTCGTCGAGCGGGGCATGCCGGGGTTCACTACGCGGGATACGCTCAAGAAGTACTCGCTCCGAGCGTCGATCACTTCCGAGCTCTTCTTCGATTCGGTGCGGGTGCCGAAGGAGAACATGCTCCCGGAGGCGAAGGGGCTGAAAGGCCCGCTCAGCTGCTTGACCCAGGCGCGCTACGGCATCGCCTGGGGCGCGATCGGGGCGGCGATCGGCTCGGCCAAGGAGGCGCTCACGTTCGCGGAGTCGCGCATCCTCTTCGGATCTCCGCTCACGCACAAGCAGACGATCCAGCGGCGTTTCGCGGACATGAGCCGCCGGATCACTACCGCGCAGCTCCTCGCGCTGCAACTGGGGCGGCTCAAGGATCAGGGCAAGCTCCATCCGGCGCACGTCTCGATGGCGAAGTGGAACAACGTGCGGATGGGACTGGACGTAGCACGCGAAGCTCGCGACATCCTCGGCGCGGGCGGGATCAGCATCGAGTACAGCCCGATCCGTCACATGCTCAAC
>CAMPIC010000392.1 GCA_946886185.1 uncultured bacterium | reverse complement strand
GTTCCAATTCGATCGCTGGTTGAATCCGGCGGTGGAATAACAAGCATCGGATCGCGCCTTCCGCATCGGGCAGAAGCGCAATGTCCAGGTGCACAAGTTCGTTTGCGTGGGGACGCTGGAGGAGCGCATCGACCGGATCATCGAAGAGAAGCGCAACCTCGCCGACGTCATCTTGAAGTCCGGCGAAAGCTGGCTGGCCGAGCTGAGCACCGATCAGCTGCGCTCCATGCTCACGCTTTCCCGCGATGCGGTCTCGGAAGCGTGAACGACTCCGCGAACGATTCTCCTCCGCTGCCGACCGGTCCCGGTGAAGCGCTCACCGGTAAGAGCCGGCGTGGTGTGGTCGGAGAGCACTGGTGGGCGCACCGCTGGTGCGATCTGCTGGCGGAGAACGGCCGCTCCGACCGTCTCCATCGAGGCCGCGTCCTCGCGCGGACCGGGAACGTCTTCGGATTCCGGATCGAGGTCGGCTCCATGCGCGGCGAGGTGCGGCAGTCGCGCGCCGAGCTGCACGAAGCGGCGCTCGAGCTGCCCGCCTGGACGCCGGAAGAGCTGTCTCGCGTGTTAGCGGAAGTGGCGCGGCGAGCTCGCTATGGCGCAGCGCTCCTCGCGGGCGCTCTCGATCCCCGGCTGGAGGAATCGCTCCTGGAACAAGGAGTGGACCTGTTTCCCCGGTCCTTCGAAGAATTGACATCCTCCTGCACCTGCGCGGAGGAGACGCAACCTTGCCCGCACGTGGCCGCCGTCATCTATCTGTTCGCGGAGCGGATCGATCGCAATCCGTTCCTCTTGCTTCGCCTGCGCGGAGTCCGTCGCGAACATCTTCTCGAGGACTCCCGGCGTCGCAGGAGCCCCGCGGGAGAACCCGATACGGAATCGAACGTCCACGAAAGCGGGATGCTGGAAGAGGAGATCGACCGAACCGACGCGCGCGGGCGCACCGAGTACTTCGGAAGCGAGCCTGAGATTTCGGAGCTCGATCCGCGCACTCTCGTCGACGAAGGGCGAGCCCCCATTCTGGAGGAGCTCGGCTTGCCGCCGCGAGTCGAGGAGGAAACGTTCACCGCGGTCGCGGTCACCGATGCCTACCAACAGATCCAGGCGGCGGTCGATCGCCTGGTCGGAGAAGAGTAGGTCGGCGCTCAGACCACCTGCTGACGGACGCGCATCCATTGCTGGCGCGCCGCCTCCCGCGTGGGCGGATCCTTGCGCACCGCTTCTTCCACCGTGAAGGGCGGACGGAACGAAAACGGCTCCCGCCGAATCGGACAGTCTTCCACCTCGCATCCGGAGCAATAGATCTGCCGGCACGGATCGGTGTGGAACTCGATCTCCCCGTCGAAGTCGAGGCAGTCGATCACGGTGCGGGCATACGCTTCCGAGACGCCGTGCGCGAGCTCCACGCTCCAGTACTCGGGCACCACCAGGTGCGCGTCCACATTGTGAAAGCTGCCTGAGCGGATCGCTCGCAGGCTGTGGATGCGGATGATCCCCGGTTGATGCTCGCGGTCCATCACCTCGACCAGCTTCTTCACGATCTCGGGGTCCTCTTCGTCCATCAGCCCGCCGATCGAGTGCCGGAGCAGCCGCGCGCCGGTCACTCCCAGTCGTATGGCCACGGCGGCGGCGATGAGAGGGTCGAGCGCCTGGATCCCAGTCCACTGCACCGCGACCAATCCGATCCCCACCCCGAGACTGGTCCAGAAGTCGGAAATGATGTGGTGCCCGTCGGCCACCAGGGCGGGCGAACGATGGCGCTTGCCGACGCGCAACAGATACAAGCCGAGCGCGGCGTTGACCGCCCCGGCACCGAGCACGATCCCGATTCCGATGTCGAGCTGGAGAATGGGTTCGCCCGCGATGAGCGACCGAACCGCTTGGTAGACGAGAAGCACCGCCGCGAAGGTGATGAGCCCTCCCTCGAAGGCGGCGGAAACGAACTCCACCTTGCCGTGGCCGTAGGGATGGTTTCGATCCGGCGGCTTGCTCGCGAAATGGACCGCGGCGGCGGCCCCACCCGCCGCGAAAACGTTGACGATGCTCTCGAGCGCGTCGGAAAGCACCGCCGTGGAGTGCGTCACCGAGTAGGCGTAAAACTTGACCCCGAGGAGCACCACGCTGACGACCACGGAAGTGAGGGCGGCCCGGGTCCGGACACGGTCGGCGCGCGGGTCGGTCGAGTAGGTCTCCGCGGACTGTTGGAGTTCCATCGCCGCGAGTCTAGGTCAGCGCGAATCGGGACGCCACGACTCCTCGAATGGGCGCTCCTGCGCCGCGAACGGACAGAGTTGTTGGATACAGGAGCGGGTGTTAGCCTCCCCACTGCGATCCCGGTCCCGTCGCGGAGAACCGCACGAGAGGATGTTCCCGTATGGCTGATACCAGGCCTCGACTTCGTTTCGCCGGACTCGCGATCGCACTCTGCGCCGTCTTCCCCGTGCTCGCTCCGGCACAGAGCCCATCGCCGGAGACGCTCGCGGCGTTCCGCGCCGACCCGCGCTCGTTCTTCTTCGAACAGCGCGCCGCAGAGGCCATCGCGTGCGGCCAGGTCGTGCTCCAGGACCCGACCTATCCTCCCGCCGATCGGATCGAAGCGCTCACCACCCTCGGCGCGATCTACGTTTCGACCAAGCGCATGCCGCAGGCGCGAGCCGCCTTCTTCGAGATCATCGAGCACGATCCCCTCGCCGAGCTCTCCCGTCCGGATCAGCTGCCGCCTCCGGTCCTGCGGCTCTTCTATGGAATGCGCGACAGCCTGCTGCTGGAAGCGGGAGGAGGCAGGCCGGACATCCGCACCGTTGCCGTGGGTGAGATCGAGAACAACTCGATCGTGCAGGGCGGCGCGTTCGATCTCGATCGGTTCGCGCTCGGGCTCCAGCACGTCCTGGTCACCGATCTGAAGGCATCGACTCCACTTCGGATCGTGGACCGGCAGCGACTCGACGTCCTGCTCGAAGAGATCGGGATGAACCAGAACGACGAAGTGTTCGATCCGCGCTTCTCCGTCCCCCTCGGACAGCTCTGCGGAGCGCAATACTTCCTTTTCGGATGTCTTTTCCAGGTGGAGGAAAAGAAGATCCGGCTCGACCTCAAGTGGGTCGACACCTCGACCACCGAGGTGCTGCTCTCCGAGGGACTGGAAATGAAGATCGGCTCCGGGGATGATCTGCTCGCATTGGAGCGCAAGGTCCTTCTCGATCTGTTGCTTCCCAAGATGCACCAGCTCCTCGTGGCGGCGGAAGGCGAGATCGCCCCGGACGAGAAGGAGCTGGAAAAGCGTGTAAAGCAGTACTTCGACGAAAAGAAACGGGCCAAGAAGCGGCTGGCCGAAGACAAGAGCTACGTCGATCTGCTCCTGAGCACGGGGGAAGCGATCCTGGCCGAGGAGCGCGGCGATCTTGCGGAAGCGCGCCTCGCTTGGGAGCGGGTCCAGGAGATCGATCCGCTCGACCCGCTCGCGGAAGATCGGCAGGACGCGCTGGTTGCATATCTGGACATGCAGGAGGCTCCGTGAACGGTCCCTTCGCGCGATGCCGGCACGCCGGAAGGATCGCGGTCATGGTCAGCGTGTTCTGGATCGCGGGATGCGCGGGCACCGGTGGATACTCGGGCGATCCGCTGCTTCGCGACGGGCGCTATGACGACGCGATCGCCGCGTACCGCGCCGAGCTGGAAACGAATCCGACCAATCCGGAGCTGCGACGCAACCTCGGAGCGGCGCTGCTGAAGTCAGGGCAGGTCGAGTCCGCGGTCTCAGAGCTGGAGATGGCGCGCGGGTTGGATCCCCAGGACCCCGCGATCCGCTACTTCCTGGGTAGAGCGGCCGACGAAGCGGGGCGTTCGGACCTCGCTCTCGAGCACTATGCCGCGTATCTGTCGATGGAGCCGCGCGGCGAGGTCCGCTGGGTGCGCGCGCGCATGCAGCAGATCGCGTCGGAGCGCGCCCTCGCCGACGTCCGTTCCGCGCTCCAACGCGAACGCGAGCTCTCGATCGACCGCGTAC
>CAMPIC010000391.1 GCA_946886185.1 uncultured bacterium | reverse complement strand
TGCGCAAGGAGGCGGGCCACCGGTTCGATCCCAAAGTAGTGGACACCGTCATCCGGCTGCACTGGCTGGGAGAGATCACCGCCGACTTCGATACCCGGATGGCCTTCGTGTACAAGCTTCCGGATGTCGAACCTCTCGCGCGCCGCGCAGGAGCACTCGATACGCCGCTGGGCGTGGACTCCGACGACGAGACCGACTCGGAGATGCAGGCGTTCGCGGAGGCAATGGACTCGACGGCTACGGTTGACGCGGGAGCGACGGCCACCATGGACGTCGAGCCAGAGGCAACCGCGAGCGCGACTCCGGCGGGACCGAGTGGGTCGGCAGCTACGGCAATGGCAAGCGCGGCAGAAGCGACCCCGGCGGCCGATCCCTCCTCCGGTGCAGAGGGCGACGAGTCCGACGACCCGCAGCGGGATCAGGCGCAGGCGGCGTAGTCGAGGCAGCGCGGCGATCACGGCCTGCCCCCGCTCCACTTCGAACGTGATGCAGCGCCGACGGCAGCTCGGGCGCCCCGTCTGGACCCCGCGAGCTGCCGCCGGCGACCGAAGCCGCTATCGAATCCCTGCGCCCCAAATCAGGCCCGCAGCTCCGACGTGCAGTGCGGGCACCGCGTCGCCTTGATGGGGATGGTCATGGCGCATTGCGGGCAGGTCTTCTCGGCCGGGGCGGGAGCCGGCACCGGCTCCTTGCGCTTCATCTGGTTGACCGACCGCACCAGCAGGAACACTGCGAACGCCACGATCAGGAAGTTGATGATGTTGTTAAAAAAGAGTCCGTAGTTGATCGTGACCGCGCCCGCCTCCTGGGCAGCCGCAACGGACGCGTAGGGAGCCGGCGTCGCCCCCTCCTTCAGCACCAGGAACAGGTTCGCGAAGTCCACGTTCCCGAGCAGCAGACCGACCGGCGGCATGATCACGTCGTCGACCATCGACTTGACGATGGTGCCGAACGCCGCGCCGATGATGATACCCACCGCCATGTCGAGCACGTTCCCGCGCATCGCGAATTCTTTGAACTCTTTGAACATCTGGTTCTCCTGCGAAAGCGTAGGCGCACCCTTCGAGGTCGTACGAGTGACGGGAGTCGTCGACCGTTGACGGCATCATGGGATTCTGCGATATCGACCCACCTCTGACGCCGCGCGATTGATACCATGTTCCGCATGCCGTGGAAAGGATGCAAACGGTCGACTCCTCGGGCCGGGGAGCCCCTTCGTTCACACTTTGTGCTCCATTTCACAAACTTCTCTTCGATCGTCCAGCGGCTCGCATGGCCATTGCACGTTTCCGCGGCCCTCGGCGCGATCGCTTTCCTGGGATTCGGCTGCAGCGACGATCAAAAACCAGACGCGATCCCTCCCGCGGCGGTCAACGACTTGAGAGCTTCGGAGGTCGGACGGAACGCGCTCACGCTGCGCTGGACGGCTCCGGGGGATGACGGGACCTCCGGCACGGCGGACTCCCATGAGATCCGGCGCCATGATGCGGAGATCACACTCTCAGGGTGGGACTCGACCGGCACACTCGCCGGTCGACCGTCCGCGGCCCCGGCCGGCAGCGCGGAATCGTTGCGCGTGGAGGACCTTGGCGAAAATCAGCTCCACTACTTCGCCTTGCGCACGGTAGACGACGCGGGGAACCGGTCGGGGATCTCCAACGTCCTCACGATCCGCACCGCGAGTTCCGACTCGATTGCTCCGGCGGGAAGCACGCTCGCCCTGGTGCGCGCGGCTTCGCGGCAGGCCGTTATCGCGTGGATCGCTCCGGGCGACGACAGCGCCAACGGGCGAGCCGCCGCGTACGAGCTCCGCCTCGCGGAAGAAGTGCTCACCTCCGAGAATTGGGACTCGACCGGCATGGTGGTGGACGAATCGAGACCCGAGCCTCCTGGAGGCATCGAAACCCGCACGCTCGTCGATCTGCTTCCGCAGCACCGGTACTATGCCGCCTTGCGCACGCGCGACGAGGCGGAGAATTGGTCGGCAATCTCGAACGTGCTCAGCTTCGACACTTACGCCGACGATACCGTCCCGCCTGGCACCGTCACCGACCTGACCGCGCGATTGACCGCGATCGATGCGGTCGAGCTCTCGTTCACCGCGCCGGGAGACGACGGCGGCATCGGCACCGCCTTCGCGTACGACCTGCGATACGCGGCCGATCCCGACTCGCTGGCAACAGGATGGGAGCGAGCCTCGGTGGTTCCTGCCGAAGCTCCGCAGCGCGCCGGCAGACGCGAGATCGTCGTCGTCGACAGCCTTCCCCCGCTTACCAGGTTCTACTTCGGGCTGCGCTCCAGCGACGAAGCGGGACTCCGATCGGAGCTTTCCAACATCGCTCAGATCATGACGTCCGACACGACCTGCGTCGTCCGCGCGGACAGCACGGGCGACTATCCCACGATCGGCTCCGCGCTGCGGGATGGAGCGGGTTGCACCATCATGCTGGACGATGGGATCTATCGCGGGCGGGACAACACGCGCTGGCCGGAGGCATCCCGACCTCGGCTTCGCTCGCTGAGTGGCAACGCGGAGGCGTGCATCATCGACTTCGAGGATGGAACCGGAGACCTGGGGACCGAGCCGATCCTCGAGGGCCTCACCCTCCGGAACGCGAGCGAGCTGCGGCTCCGTGCAGAGGAGGTTCCGGACGTCCTGCGCGCAACGGGCTGCGTCTTCGAGGATGTCGCGTTCGAAGCGGTGGGCCCGTTCAGTTTCGGGCCGCGCGTGACTCTGACCGACTGCCTTCTTCGCAACGGCACTCGCTCGCCGGTTTTCAATGTCGATCGATTTTTCGCGCGAGGCTGCCATTTCGAGGACAACCAGACTCGCCTCGTGATCGCGCGCGAGCTCGAAATCGAAACCAGCACTTTCCTGCGGAACGGGGTCACTTCGGGTGCCCTCCTACGGACCTACCACGATCTCGCCCGCGGCAGCTTCATGCGGGTGACCGGATCCCGGTTCGTTGACAACGGCGGCACTCTACTTGGGCCGTTCGACGGAGAACTGCTGGTGGAGGAAACGCTTTTCGTCAGAAACTCTGAAATCGCGATCTATCTCTCCAACGGCACCGCGACGACGATCCGCGCCTGCACGTTCGTGCGCAATTTCGGATTGGCCGGAAGCTGCGTCGTCGCGGAAGCGCTCGACGACACGCTGCGCATCGAGCGCAGTATCTTCGTGGACAACCGAGGCGGGCCGCTGCTCGCGGCCGTCGGGGACCCGATCCCGCTCGCCGTGTCGTGCACCGATCTGTATGCGAACGAAGCGGGAGATTGGGTCAGACAGTTCGACGGATGGCTCGGACGCGATGGAAACATCTCCGTCGATCCGATTTTTTGCGACTTCGGAAACGAGGACTACACCCTGCGCCCGCACTCTCCTTGCGCCCCCGACTCCCAACCGGATTGCGGCAGGATCGGCGCGCTCGACGTCGGCTGCCGCTGAGGGCAGGCGGAAACTCCGGGTACCGCTACTGCTCCGCTCGGACCTCGATCTGGGACAGTCGACGCGGATTGACGCCTCGATTGCATCCTGTCGAAACCGGATGGTCGGACGCTTCCTGGTGCACGGCGATCGGGGCACTCGACGCGGGGCTCCGCCGCCCTCTACCATCAGCGCACGATCTGCCCGTCCAAACGGAGGTTCGATGAAGCTGGTCCGGGTCGGGGCCGCGGTTCTCAATCAGACTCCCCTCGATTGGAACGGAAACCGGAATCGCATCCTGGATGCGATCGCCCAGGCGCGCGACGCGCGCGTCAGCATCCTCTGCCTCCCGGAGCTCTGCATCACCGGGTACGGGTGCGAGGACGCGTTCCAGTCGCGCGGACTGTGGCGAACCGCGTTCGAGGTGCTGCAGGAGATCGTACCCGCCACGCGTGGATTGGTGGCCTCGGTCGGACTTCCGCTCGTTCATCGCAACAGCCTCTTCAAGTCCGCCGCGATGCTGGTCGACGGCGAGATCGTCGGCTTCGTGGCCAAGAGGTTCCTCGCGGGGGAAGGGCTCTACTACGAGC
>CAMPIC010000390.1 GCA_946886185.1 uncultured bacterium | reverse complement strand
GGAAGCCTCCCAGCTCTTTGATGTAGCTGAAGGCCTGGGTGTCGGCCGCCCCGGCCATGGGCCCGAGGCTCGAAAGCAGGCCCTGAAAGAAGTCGGCCATGCTCTCGAAGACCGGCTGCGCTTCGGCAAATCCGTCCACGCCGTTCCAGCGGCTCGCGAGCTACGAGCAAAATCCGATCTCTCCCCATGCGGGCTGCTTCTCGATCGCGAGGCGCGACGCGAACTTCTATGTCCAATTGACGCTCGACGGGCCGGGCAACGGATTCCATCGCAACGTCTCGACCGACGGCGGTTTCACGTGGACGAGCGGAACGGTGGTGATCTCACCGAATCGAGTGTGGTGGAACGGGATCAAGTGCCCGGATCTCCAATATCTGCCCAACGGAGATTTACTCGTCTATTTCACTGGCGGTTCGGCAACCGGCGCCGGCATCGCGCGCGCCGTTTCGACGGATGATGGTCAGACATGGACGGCCGATCCCGCGCCGGTCCTGACCTCGCCGGTCGCGGGGTTCACGGTGGACAATCCCAGCGTGCTTCGCCGCTCCGCGAACAACTGGGTCATGGCGTACACGCTCGCGTGCGTCGGTCCGGGAGTGACCGGTCCGTTCCAGCTCGCGGAGACTTATCTCGCCTCATCGACGGATGGCATCACCTGGACCCATTCCCCGCTCAACCCGGCGCTGACCCCCGGATCGTGCGGAGCCTGGGACCAGGGAGCGATCGCGAACCCCGTCCTATTGGCCGATCCGAATTCGAACTCCACGCTGCACCTTTTCTACACCGGCGCAAACTGGAACGGCACGACGACGCGGGGTTGCGCGAAGATCGGACATGCCATCTCGACCAACAACGGCCGGAGCTGGTGCAAGACCGGAGTGGTGCTCGATCATCCGCCCGCCACGAGCTTGGCCTGGGATGATGGCCAGTACATGGTGAGCAGCTTCACGCTCGAGCCGAACAACCTCATCCGGATGTACTACTGGGCGGGGGACGCCGCGAAAACGATCGACGGCCTCGGCATCGCGGAAGCGAGCTGGCCGCTGGCAGGCTGCGGTCCGGCGCCGCAGGACGTCGTTCGCCTCGGAGCCAGGTCCAACCGAGGGCTTGATTCGGAAACAGGGAACGCATTCGGGTTCGAGCTCCGAGCGCAACCCAATCCGACCTCGGGCGGAGTCATGATTCAGCACGACCTTCCCTCCGGCATGGACGGATCCGGATCGATGACCATCCTCGACATTCAGGGACGTCGCATCGCCACGATCTGGAGCGGAGAGCTGCGCGAAGCACCCGCGCACTTTGAATGGGACGGACTCAACGGGGAACACTCTCGAGTCGCCGCGGGACGGTATCTGATCCGTCTGGAGCGCGGAGGAGAAGCGATCGCGACCGGCTGGTTGACGATGATGCCGTGACCGATGCTCGGTGCGATTTCGTCGTGCGATGGACCTGTCCATCAACGGCGCTTGCATCCATGCGGCGGCAAGCAAACGGAAGGGCGCAGCAGCAACCCGAGCGAGGAGTGTGGGTGTCGCTGACGTAGGTCGACAGCTACGGCGCGATTTCACGGACGGCTCAGCAACCATCGAAAACGGCCCCGGAGACCAAACTCCGGGGCCGTTTCCTTCCATTCCGTCGACACGATCGCTTCGGGCCACGCGATGAGCGGCTGAGCCGACGGCATCGTTCGAGCCACTCGATGAGCGCCTGAGCCGACGGGCTCCTCTCGAGCTACTTGATGAGCGTCAGGCTCCTCGTCTCTTGCGAGTCGCCCGACTCGAGGCGATAGAAATAGGTTCCGGACGCGACCGGCTGCCCGGCGTCGTTCATACCATCCCAATCGGCGACGTGAACGCCGCTGCCCCGGACGTCGCTGACCAGACTGCGCACCAACCGACCGCTGGCATCGAAGATTCCAAGCTCGATCGCACCTTCGGACTGCAGCGAGTACCGGATCGAGGTCGACCCTCCGAACGGGTTGGGAGTCGCTTCGAGGAGGCGCAGGGAAGCCGCGCTCGTCTCGATCGGATCGACATCGGTAGTAATTTTGAAGCACTCTCCATAGCCGTGCTTCTCGCGACTGTCACAGATCTGATTCCAGTGCGGAGTGCCGTCGAAGAGGTTGGCGTTGTCGTCGTCCACCCAGAGGTACCGCTCCGCCTGGTCGGGCTGATTGTTCGCCTGGGTCATGTAGAGCTTGCGGGAGAAGAGCCAGAGCGCCGCGGTGTGCGCTTTCGCATCCTCGTAGCTCATGATCGCCTCCAAGTTGAGGCGCACGTCCCAGTTGAACCCACAGATGATCTGTCCGTCATGGTGGATCTGGCCGTTCAGATCGTCCGGGTAGACCAGGTCATTGTCGCAGTAGCGCGCGCCGGAGACGCAGTCGTTCACGCCGATTCCGACGATGGAATTGCCCGTGATGAAGGTCGAGGTGATGTCGCCGTTGCCTTCGCCGAGTCCTTGCGGACCTTGACCGCCGCCCAGCGCCCAATTCTGGATGCCGTGTCCGAACTCGTGCGCCACCACGTCGGAAACGCGCGCCATGTTCGCGCATCCGCACCCTTCGCGATAGAAGTTCATCGTGCCGGTACTCCAATTGGCGTTGCAGCATCCCGACACGTTCACGTTGACCACGTACTTCGATTGCGCGAAGTCCGGGTCGATCGATTCGGCGAACTGCTTGGTGCGATTGGTGAAGTGATACGCATCGCGCTCGTCGGGGCGGAAGCTCGCGGAGTCGTAGTAGATCGCTTCCGGCGAATCGGGATCGATCGTGCCTGTGAAGAGGGCGTCTCCTCCGCAGCCGCTGCAGTTGACGTTGAAGTCAGGGCCGTCGAACGCCGCGGTGAAGTTGCGCGTCCCCGCGTTTCCAGGAATGGAGAAGTTCCCCTGCCCGTCGGAGTCCACGCTTCCCACGCCCTCGATGTTTACAGTCATGTTCGGCTGCGGATGTCCAGGCGAATCGCCGTCGCACGGGCTGAACTCTTCTGCGTCGCCGGAGGTGGTCCCGGAATACGCGAACTCGACCTGATTGTCGCGGTAGATGATCTCGCCATCGTGCGCGTCGACCCAGGTGCGATAGACGCCGAGCGGCTGGCGCACCGGAACGTCGGTCTGATGAGCGAGGCGATACTCGACATCCCCGATTCCGTGATGGATCGGCAGGATCACGAGGTCGTCCGCTCCTACCTCATAATCGAGAGTCGGATCGAACGGGACGGAATTCCGCGCGATCCCCTGGGCCGCCGCCAGGTCGATGCTCGGACGGGCGGAGACGTCGGCATCCGGATAGAGATTGGCCCCGAACGCGAACAGTCGCCCATTGTCATGGATCGCGAGCACCACCTGGCTGCCATCGATCCGCACTCCGTCGAGATACTGCTCGAAGATCACACCCCACCGGTTCATCCCGTGGGCGACCTTCACGACGCGCAGGTTGCTGCCATCCGTGAAGAACAGATCGGCATGGTCCGCGATGAACGAGCGGGCGATCGACTCCATATCTTCTCGCGAAGCGGACGCCAGGCTCGTCGACGAGACCACCACGCCGGCGCCCTGCACGCTCCGCGCGGTGCCGGAGTACTGGTTCCACGACTCCACTTCCCACTGAGGGCCGAGCTCCGCGCGAAGCATCGCGGTGTAGGCCGCCACCGCGGGATCGCCGCTCAATTCAGAAGACGTGTGATAGAACTGATATTGCCCGAGTCCGGGAAGGACTTCGAGGCTCACGGCGGAGGCATCCGGACGGAACGCTTGAGCCGCATCGAAGAAGCCGCCGATCGCAACGCCGGCCAGCACCGAGCTGGCCGCGGCGATCCGAAGCTGCGAGAGAGTTGGCAATGATGGCATGAACGTGCTCCAAGGGTAGGTGCGGGGTCGAAACACCCGCGAGTGGTAACCGAAGACTGCGGCTGAGAGTTTAGCCTAGATTGCTCTCCGGGACCAGAAGGCGAACGATCCCAGCGATCGAGCTGGTTTCCTCACCGGCGCACCTGTCCCCGCACCCTCGAGCTGGTTTCCTCACGGGCGCACTGTCCCCGCACCCTC
>CAMPIC010000389.1 GCA_946886185.1 uncultured bacterium | reverse complement strand
GCAAGGACATGACGAAGGTGGGATCGCTCCAGGGGACCTATCTCGGCGTCTACCCCTCCAAGGTGTGCGAGTACTGGCTGGAGAAGCCGGACAAGTCGAACTGCAAGTTCTGCTCGGTGGGATTGAATCTCGGAGTCGACGACGCGGACGACAAGTCGGTGCAGGAAGTGCTTGAAGTGGTGATCGCGGCGCGAGACGAAAGCGGGATCACCTACGTCGACTTCAACACCGGTCACTACGAGGGCGAGACCTATCTCGACATCCTCGAACCGTACCTCCGCCGCGTCAAGGAAGAGACCGGCCTCCTGATCGGAGTGCAGACTCCGCCGCACGCCGATCTTTCGCGATATCACCGTCTGCGCGAGATGGGAGTGAACCGGGTCTCGTTCTGCTTCGAGATCTGGAACCGCGAGCGGTTCATCGAGGTGTGCCCGGGCAAGCATCGCGAGTACGGGCTCGATCGGTATCTGGAAGCGGTGCGCTACTGCGCGGAGATGGGTCGATCCGCGCGCGTGAAGACGCAGAGTCGCGTGGGAGTCGGCCCGATCTCCTTCGATCCGTGGGTGAGCAATGGGGAGATCATCGCCGGCCTCGAGCCTCCGGAAGATTCGATCGAAGCAATCAACTGGATCACGGCGCAGGGCGCGATCCCGACGGTATGCCTCTTTCGTCCTCTCAAAGGCACCGACTATCGGGATGTCCCCCCTCCCGACACGGAAGCGATGGTGCCGGTGTTCGCGCGGCTCTACGAGGCGTGCATGGAGAACGACCTGCCGATCGGGATCGCGCCCAACGTGCATGTGAGCCTGGTGCTGCTCCCGGAGGAGTGCCGGTACTTCACGTCCAATCCGGGCCGGTACCGCTGGAAGGAAATGCGGCTGAAGGCACAGCGCGCGGTCTTCCGTCGCGCCTTCCTGAAGAGCCTCGCGGAAGCGGACGAGCGCCGGCGCAAGCGCACCGGCGTGGCCTCGGAGCTTCAGGCGGCCAGCTGAAATCGCGGTGCGGCGCGCCTCGAAGCTTCAGGCGGCCGGATGAAATGGAACGGGTCGTAGTACTCACCCATCGTCGGGTCCACATCGCCGATGGTCACTCCGAGAAAGCCGCGCCTGACCCCTCAGCGAGCGGCCTTCAAGATGAGGATCTCGGAGCCGGCGCAGATCGTGTTGTTCTCGATCTCGATCGAGTGTTCCAGCTCCACCATCTTCCCCGCCAGGAGCGCGCCGTGCCAGCCGCGGGTGATCGCGAACCAGGTGGGCTGCTCTTCGCTCCAGAAGCGATCTCGCAGCGCGATCTGCTCGGCGCTCTCGCGTGGAGCTGCCTCGGCCGCTTGCACCAGCGGAAGGAGGCGATGCGCGTTCAGTCCGACCAGATCGACCACCCGATGATTGCCGAAGTAGCGGATCGCACCCGCATCGCTCACCCAGACGCTCTGGTTCGGCGGCACGTTGGCGTCGATCCAGCGACCCGCCGCTACCTGCTGATCCTCGATGTTGCGGCAGTTCCACGAATAGATCGACGCGAGACGGGGCAGAGCCTGCATCGTGGACGCGACCGGCAGAGCCAGAAGCGGCAGCAAGGCAAGCAGTCGCCACTTGCTCCCATCGTTGGACAGGACTGCGAACGAGCTGAGGAACGCCCTGTCTACCGGATCCTTGCTGTCTTTCGAATCCTTACGAGGAATGTCTCGTGAACTCGCCCGAGCGGACACGAGCTGCGCGATCTCGGAAATGCCCGCGACCCAGAGCGCCAGGAGCAGCGGCAGCGCGGGAACCAGATAGCGTGCGAAGTAGAAGTTGAGCGCCGATCCGGGCCGGTCGGGCGGAAGCGGCGATCCGAGTGGCACCGCGAACAGAAGCCCGGCCATGTAAAGCGCGGGAAACCCCGCCACCAGCGCGAGCGATGACTTTCCGCCCTCGCGCAGGACTCGACGGGCGCCGAGCACCATGGCGACGATGCCCAGGACTCCGGAGATCGCCTGCAGCCATGCGTCTCCGAACGAGAACCCGAGCAACGGCTGAAACCCGAGCGATCCGGCGAGCACCCGCAGCTGATGGAGAAGCGAAGGCAGGAGCCAGCTCGACTTCGCATACACGGTGGCCGGGAGCGGGCGGCCGCTCACGACGAGGCAGTACATCAGCCAAGGAAGCGTGACCACAGCCGCGACGAGCACGGTGCGAGCCGCGTCGTTCCTCGAATTCCTGTGGGCTGTCGCGACCTCTGACTTCCAGCCCGCGCTGGCGGCAGCGCGGTCCGTGCGCAGGAAGATCGACAGGCAGAGCAGCGGTAGGAGGATCGATGCTTCGGGTCGGGCGAGAATCGCCAACCCGGCGAAGAGCGCGGCCCGGGTCCAGCGTCTGCCAAGAGCGCACTCCGCAGTGAGGAGCGTCAGGAGCAGAATCAATCCGACTTCCATCCCCGAAACCGCGGCGAAGGAAACGTGCGGGAGCAAGGGCAGCGCGACCGCGAATCCGAGCGCGGCTCCATTTCCCGCGAAACGGCGCACGAGACGCGCGCCGACGAACGCAGCGGCCGCGACGCACAGCACTCCGAGCGCTTTCGCGAATGCGACCGGCGCGCCCATCCAGTGGCCGGGCGCGAGCAGCAACGACCACTACGGGCTGGTCGACCCGGTCTCCCACTCGCCGGGGTTGTACTGGAACGGCCGGCCGAGCGCCGCGCTCCGCGCATAGACCTGGTGAATCCACGCGTCGTCCAGAGGCAGACCGCGGAGAGCGAAGCTCCCGCCTGCGGCCGCGTTCGTCAGATAGAGAACGGCAACGCCGAGGGTGGTGATCAGGGCGGCGAGAAGGGTGGTGCTATCTCTTGAAGCGTATCGCTTGCCACCATCGCCTGCGCGCATCGCGCGGCGACCAGGACGATCACGTACGCCTGAGGCGACTCCACCGGCACCATCGCCCGCGCCCACAGCGCCGTCGTCGAGGCGCTCGCGTCGAACGCGAGGAGCGCCCGACTGCGCCGCGGGATCCGGTCCTCCAGGATCCAATCCAGAACCTCCTGGGTCTGTACTAAGTCAATGCTATCTCTAGCTTTAGCGCAAGTGATCAAAGATGGCCATAAATCGCTCGTTCATCGGGAGACCGTTCGCTAGACTTCTCCCCGGCTCTCCGAACCCGAATGCCGTCCGCTCGGCGAGATGTCCGTCAATCGACCACCGATTCGCCTTGGTATCGATTCGCCGGGACGGCCTCCAGGTCCGGTAAGCCCAGGACTCTCGTTGGGGTGCGAGAGATCCATAGCAACCAGAGGAGTGTGCATGAAGAGAAAACTAGCTGTGTTGGCGGCGTGGGCCATGGTCGGCTTCGCGACCCTGGCGCAGGCCGAGCACCGGTCCAATATTCCGGATGGCGTCATCCCCGCGGTCCCGAGTGGAGAGGGGAGCCCGTGCGACATACTGATCCGGTATGACGACGGCGTCGATGACAGCCCCGGATCCGGACCGACGCTCGGCTACTTCAGTGGACAGTCTCATCAGTTCTTGGGCATCCGCTCGACCGCTCCGGCGGGAGGCAGCTTCCAGATTCAGAGCGCGGCCTGGTTCTCCGACTTCTGGGTTCTTCCTGGAATGGTCGACGTCACGGTGACCGAGATCGGCAATCCGGCCAACAGTGCCACCGGCTCGGTGAACGTGACCGACGGCGGAACCTGGGAAGTGATCTTCGACAGCCCGATCTGCGTCCCCGGAGGCGCTGATTACTCCGTCATGGTCTGCCCTCGGGTAGGCGTGTTCGGCGTGGTCGGAGAAGACTTGAGCGGTCCCGACGGGCGTTCCTACTGGAGTCCCGATCCCTGTGACCTCGTGAACAACGTCACGGGTGCGGACTACATGATCTGGTCCTGCGTCAACGAGTGCGGCCCCACGCCCAGAGACGTCGTCACCACCGACGCCACCCCGCTGGCCGCGTTCAGCGTGGTCATCCCCACGGCGTCGGCCCCGTCGAGGAACTCCACCACGCCGGTGCTCCCGATCGGGTGGACCTGGGCGGTCAGGGTCACCGCGTCCCCGGCCCGGGTCGGTGCCGGCGCACCC
>CAMPIC010000388.1 GCA_946886185.1 uncultured bacterium | reverse complement strand
TCCCTCGACGCGGTAGAACACGGAGACCGAGTCCGGATTCAATCCGAGGAGAGAGTGGATCTGCGCCTCGATCTCGATCGGGCCGCTCAGCTCCTCGATGTCCGGGATCGGATCGGCGGCGATGCGCACCGAATAGTCTCCGATCCCGTGCAGGCGGAATGCGCCGATGATCTCGGCGAAGTGCGGCGTGCCGTTGAACAGGTCACCGTCGTCATCGTCGTACGCGAGCAGATCGAGCAGGTACTCGTGGATATCGGAGGAGAGTCCGTAGCGCGCGAAGTGGAACAACGGGTCGCACACCTCCGGTCCTACCTGTTTGCGCAGATCCCAGAGCGCGCCCGCCAGGATCAATCCCTGGAGATGCGGATCGAGATTCTCATCGCGCGGCCAGACGTAGTCCGCCTCCAGCTCGCGCAGGAACGTTCCGGTGCCGTAGAGCCCCAACCCGAGGCGGGAATCGTTCGTCAACGTCGCGGCAAGGTAGTCGCTGAACGCCTCGCCCATATCGCGCGGTGCGGTGAACGGGCGGTAGAGATGATAGGTGACCGCGTGTCCGTACTCGTGGAACACGATGTCGGCGATGCGCGCCGAAGAACGGCATCCCCCGCTCGCCTCGTAGAACTTGATGCGCGATCCATCCCAGACGGCATTGCAGCTCAAGGCCGGGTCGTCGACCCAGAGCTCGATGCCCTGGTCGAGCGGGGCGAGCGCGTCACCGCCGTCCAGCTCGCGAATGAAACGGTGCACGCGGCTGCCGTGCGCGAAGGCATTGCGAAGGGCGGGGCGGGAGTTCCGGTCGTCCCACACGAACTCGACGGCGCCGCTGGAGACGGCCACCGAATCGATCGGGGTGCGATATCCGTCGGAGGCGTCGCGCACCCGGATCGCGGGGCTCGACAGCTCGCTGCCTAGCGAGTAGGTCCCGGTGGGCAGATCGGAAAACGAGAACGCGCCGTTGGGATCGGCATGCGCCGTCCGGAGCGAGTCCTCTCCGCGCAGGGTGAGGCCCGCATCCCGGAACGGCACGGTCTCGAGCGCGTCGCCCACCGTGCGCGGCTCGATCGCTCCCGTGACGGTGCCGGTGATTTCCTCGAACGCGCTGAGCGGGTCGAGCGCGAGAAGCTCGCCGGTGTCGGCGTCGATCCAGATCTCGAAGAACCCCTCCTCGAGCACGGCATGGAATCGCCAGATTCGTCTCCAGTCGGTCTCTGGGCCGCGCGCGAGCGGAGCCCACGCTTCCTCCGCGAGCAGCCATTCGGCCTTTGAACCCTGCGGGAACGCGTCGAGTGCCAGCGCTTCCGCCTGCTCGCGGTCGAGCGTGGGGGAACGGGATGAGCGCGGACTTCCCTCGATCCAGAATCCGGAGAGCCGGCTCAACGCGCCGTCGGCTCGCCACTGGAACGTGAGCCTCGAGCCGAGCACCGGCAGCCCGTCGCGCGTCTGCCGGAGGTGGACATAGGTCAATCGGGGGGAGATCCGAGACGCGGAGACGGCGAGCTGTTCCGGATCGAGACCGTCGACTTCCAGAGCGCGAAGCAGCGCGGGCGCGCCACGCAGGGTCGATCGGCCCGGATCCGCCATGAGCTCGGCGCGTGAGACCGCGAACGGGGGAGCGGATCGTCGCGCGGAAGTAGAACCGGTGGCCGATTCGAGGGAGGGGAGCGATCTTCCCGCGGCGAGGCCAGGGACGGGAACCCGCTCCGGACCATCGGCTGGATGGGCGCTACCCGCCGGGCCGAGCGCCGCTGCATGGGCGCTGCGGGCCGGGCCGAGCGCTACCGCAGGATAGCTGGGGGCCGGGCTGAGCGTCGCTGGATCGGTACTGCCGGCCGAGCCGACCGTTGACTGGTCCGCCGAGGCAGCGGCCTGACTCGGTCGCAGTGACAGGGACGATCCGAAGAAGGCGAGGACCGCCAGGGGGAGGAGCCAGGTACGGATCTGTGGATGTGGTCTGCGCAATCGGTCCCCTTCGTCCGCTGCGCCCCGTTCCCTCGTGGCGCCGTCCCGGATCTCGCGATCGTACACCAAGCTTTCGCCGACGCTCCCACTAGCGAGATGGTTCCGGGGGCGGTAGGATCCCGCCTGCTTCTCCGGTCGAGCCGAGCGTCCGCCGGGATCGAACGAGATCGAATCACTCCTGGAATCAACGGAGATCGCTTCGCCTTGAGCGTTTTCGACCGGGCCGTGGTGGGACTCTTGCCCCTGGTCCCCAAGCCGCTGGTGCGCCGCTTCAGCAGACCATACATTGCGGGCACGCATCTGGACGACGCGATCGAGACCATTCGCGGGCTCAACTCCGCGGGGATGATGGGCAGCCTCGACGTGCTGGGCGAGCATATCGCCACCCTCGCCGATGCGGGGGGACCGCGGGAGGCCTATCGGTCGGTCCTGGACGAGATCGCGCGGACCCAGGTCCACTCCAACATCTCCATCAAGCTCACGCAGCTGGGGCTGCACCTCGACGAGGCGGCTTGCTACCGCGGCATCCGAGACATCGTCGCGCATGCCCAGAGCAAAGGGAACTTCGTGCGGATCGACATGGAGGACTCCGCGCTCACCTCGGTCACCCTCTCGATCTATCGGCGGCTGCGCGCGGAAGGGTTCGAGAACGTCGGATGCGTCATCCAGGCGATGCTCCGCAGATCGCTCGACGATGTGCGGTCGCTCCTGCCTCTGCGTCCCAACATCCGCGTGTGCAAGGGCATCTACGTGGAGCCGTGGGAGATCGCGTACAAGGACGGACATCTGGTGAACCGGAGCTTCGTCGAGCTGGTCCGTCTCCTGATCGAGGGAGGAGCGTATCCGGCGATCGCGACCCACGACGAGCGGGTGCTCTTCGACTCCCTGCGGCTCGTGGAGCGTGCCGGGCTCGGCCGTGATCAGTACGAGCTGCAGATGCTGCTCGGCGTGCGCGAGGACCTGCGCGGGCTGGTGGCGGGCTCGCATCGGCTGCGCGTCTATGTGCCGTTCGGCGAGCACTGGTATGCCTACTCGGTGCGGAGGATGCGGGAGAATCCGCGCGTGGCCGGCCTGGTCGCGCGCGCGGTGCTCGGACTCGACGGAAAGCACGCACCCTCCAGGCCCTGACTGAGGTGCCGCGCCGCGTTGCGTTGCCCTCGATCTGAGGGGATGCTAGCGTTCGGGCGAACCGAACTCGATCTCCGCTCGGGTGGACATTTCCGCCGGAGGACTGGAACGATGTCCATGACCGCGTCCGGCCGCGACCAATTCCACGCTTCTTTCCTGATGCGATGCATCGGCGTCCTCCTCCTTGGGCTCGCTTTGACGGCGTGCTTCCCCGATCGCGCCGCGGCCCAGAGCGACACGCTCGCGCGTGAAGACACGCCCGGGAGCGCGGACACGCTCGGGACTGAGGAGATGCCGGGGAGCGCGGACACGCTCTTGCGCGAGGACACGCGGGGGAGCGCGGACAGGCTCGCGCGCGGCGACGACTCCACGGTGGCGAGCGCGGGTGGGCGCTGGGTGAAGCGGATCGACCTCGCCGACGCGATCGGTCCGGTCACCGCGCGGTTCGCGGCGGACGAGATCGAGGATGGCGAGGCGCGCGGGGCCGAGGCGGTCATCCTGGTCCTCGACACTCCGGGCGGTCTCGACGTGGCGATGCGCGAGATGGTGAAGGCGATCCTCGCGGCGGGCGTTCCCGTCATCGTGTACGTGGGGCCGGCGGGAGGACGCGCCGCCTCCGCGGGTCTGTACATCACGCTGGCCGCGCCCCTGGCCGCGATGGCTCCCGGGACCAACATCGGCGCGGCGACTCCGGTCGGTCTCGGAGGAGGAGAGGCGAGCCCCGATACCACCATGCGGAAGAAGGTGGTCAACGACGCGGTCGCGTATGTGCGCTCCCTCGCCGAGCGGCATGGCCGCAACGCGGAGTGGGCCGCGCGCGCGGTGCGCGACGGAGTCTCGGTCTCCGCGGAGGAGGCGCTTCGTCTGGGCGTCGTCGATCTGGTGGCAATGAGCTCCGAAGATCTGCTCCGCCAGGCCGACGGACGCACCGTCGTGACCGCCTTGGGAGAGCGCGAGCTCCGCATCGCGGG
>CAMPIC010000387.1 GCA_946886185.1 uncultured bacterium | reverse complement strand
GCAACGTTTCCCGCGCCTTTGGCTGGCTCAACGTCTCGACCAGGAGATCCTGGATGTCGAGCCATCCCACCCCCAGATGGTGGAGCAGGTCGCGGAAGATCTTGTGCTCCCTGCGAGCTTCCTCTCCGAAGAGGATGTCGTCGAACAGCAGCTCCTCCATCATGGAGGGCACCATGCGATCGACCTCCGGACCCGGCTGATGGACCAGGACCTGACGCAGGCGACCGATTTCGGATGTGACGCGGACCATCCCGTAGACCTTCCTTCCATAGGACTTCCTCGACGTGCGACCACGGGATACTAGCCTGTCCTCACGTCGTTTGCGTGGCTCGTCCCGGACAGATGAGGGGATCGCTGCGGTCGCGTCGGCGAGGGATTCGCGATCGATCGCGAGGTCCGGCTACCCCGCGCGGAGCTTGGAACTTTCCATTCTGGAACCGGTTGAACGACCGGGCTTTGACTGTCCGAATCCGATCTGTTTCAATTCGGGAGCCGGAACCCACGTCCATTCGAGCGCCCGCGCGCTCATCGCGAGATACCGCGAGGTCCCAGAACGTCTCTTCCGATCATCAGCCGGGCAGGTGGCCCGGAATCAGCTATCAACAGCCCGTGGCGACCGCGTCGCTCGAGCCAGGCGTCTTAAGGAGTCCATCCCCTCATGTCCCAAGACCCAGCCGCGCAGGAAGCGGTCCGCACCATCGCCGAGCTCAAGCAGGCCCGCGAACAGATCCTCAAGGAGGTTCGCAAGGTCATCGTGGGACAGGACCAGGTGGTGGATGAGCTCCTCACCGCTCTCTTCGCCGACGGTCACGTGCTCCTGGTGGGCGTGCCTGGACTGGCCAAGACTCTGCTCATCAGCACGCTCGCCCGAGTCCTCGACCTGGACTTCAACCGCGTCCAGTTCACGCCCGACCTCATGCCGAGCGACATCACCGGGACGGAAGTCCTCGAGGAAGACCGCGCCACCGGCCATCGATCGTTCAAGTTCGTGCGTGGTCCGATTTTCGCGAACCTGATCCTGGCGGACGAAATCAACCGCACCCCTCCCAAGACGCAAGCGGCGCTGCTCCAGGCGATGCAGGAGAAGTCGGTGTAGGCGGCGGGCCAGACGATGCCGCTCAAGCTTCCGTTCTTCGTGCTCGCGACCCAGAACCCGATCGAGCAGGAAGGGACCTATCCGCTTCCCGAAGCGCAGCTCGATCGATTCATGTTCAACATCTACGTCGACTATCCGAGCGAAGAGGAAGAACGAAAGATCGTGACCTCGACCACCGGCGCGATCCAGGACACGGTTCAGCGCGTCTTTTCCGGCGAGCAGATCCTGCGCGTCCAACAAATCGTGCGGCGCGTCCCGGTCTCCGATCACGTCGTGGCCTACGCGGTGGCGATGGCGCGCAACACGCGGCCCGCGCACACGCAACACGCGTTCATCAAGGATTACGTTTCCTGGGGAGCCGGTCCGCGCGCCTCGCAGTATCTGGTGCTTGCCTCGAAAACGCGGGCGGTCTTGCACGGGCGTCCGACCCCTGCGGTCGAAGATGTCCGGGCGGTGGCTCCGTCGGTCCTCCGGCACCGCGTGATCGCGAACTTCAATGCGGAGGCGGAGAACATCCGGGTGATCGACCTCATCACGCGGCTCATGAAGGAGCTGCCGGAGCCAAAGGAGAAGGTCGCCGCGACCGTCTGACCACGCTCGCATCAGAAATTTGGACAGCAACGAAGGTATGGATCGGAGCCACTCAATCAGCGGCGCCGAGAGAGCTCCGCGGCAGCACAGCGATCGTCCCCGGCTGATCAGAGTTCGTCCCGATCAGATTGAGGCTCATTCGATATGGCGGTAGCACAGAAAGAGCGGTTCCTCGATCCCGCGATTGTGGGCAAGCTGCAGCGGCTCGACATGATCGCGCGGCTGGTCGTGGAAGGCTTCCTCACCGGCCTGCACAAGAGCCCCTATCACGGGTTCAGCGTGGAGTTCGCCGAACACCGGCAGTACATGCCGGGAGACGAGATCCGCCGGCTGGACTGGAAAGTCTTCGCGAAGAGCGACCGGTACTACATCAAGCAGTTCGAAGAGGAGACCAACCTCCGCGCGCATCTCCTCATCGACACCTCGAGCTCGATGCTCTTCCACAGCGACCCGGAGTCGCCCAGCAAGCTCCGCTACTCGATCAACCTGGCGGCTGCGCTCGCCTACCTCATGACGCAGCAGCAGGACGCGGTCGGGATGCTGACCTTTTCCGACAAGATCCATCGTTACGTCCCGCCGCGGAGCTCGCAGGCGCACCTGCGGCTTCTCTTCAAGGAGTTGGAGATCGAGGCGCGGCGGAGCATCAACCGCAAGGGAACGGACGACGAGCCGCGGGGCACCCGGATCGGGCGCTCGCTGGAATTCCTGGCCGATCGAGTCCAGCGCCGGGGTCTGGTGATCCTTTTTACCGACTTCTGGGATCAGAACGAGACCGAAGTGGTGCGCGCGCTCAAGCACTTCCGTCACCGCCAGCACGAAGTGGTGGTGTTCCACGTGCAAGACTTCGCGGAAGCGGAGTTTCCGTATCGCGAAGAGGGAATCTTCGTCGACCTCGAGACCGGGGAGCGGCTCAACGTGCTCCCCTGGGATGCGGCGAAGGACTTTCGCCAGCGGATGGATGCCCGGATCGAGTACTACAAGAAAAGCTGCGGCGCGAACGGGATCTCGTTCGAACGGCTCATCACCAAGACGCCGTACGATCTCGCACTGCTGCGGTATCTGGAGAAGCGGCAGCGGCTACACTGAGCGGATGCGGCGACGATCCGTATGCCGAGCCGCGCGCTCGCCAATTGCTGCCTGTAGCCGCGGCATCGCGAAGTAATCCGACCGGGAATCGGAGGAACGCAGGGTGAACTTTCTCAACATAGCCTTCCTCGTGGGGATGGCTGCAGCCGCCCTGCCCATCCTCATCCACCTCTTCAGTAAGCGCAAAACGCGCGAGATGCCCTTCTCGAGCCTGGAGTACCTGCGCGAGATCTCGCTCAAGCGCGTGCGCCGTCTGCAACTCCGCCAGTTCCTGCTTCTCGCGCTGAGAGTGCTGATCGTGGCGCTCTTCGCCGCCGCGATGGCCCGCCCCGCCATCCGCGGAGCGCAGAGCCCGATGACGCGCGGCAGCTCCACGGTAGCGATCGTGATCGACAACAGCTTCAGCATGGCGGCGCTCGCTCCCGAGCAGATGGGGGATCTTTCCCAGGCCATTCCTCCCCGAGTCAACGAAGAGCAGCAAGCGCTGCCGGGCGTTCCATCCGAAGCAGGCACCCTTTACGAGCGGGCCAAGGACCGCGCGATGGAGGTCCTGGAGCTGATGCGGGAGGGAGACCAGGGGCTGCTCGCCTTCACCGGCCAACCGGCGACGCTTCCGTTCCAGAGTCCGGTGGCCAACCACGGATTGCTCCGCCAGGAAGTGCAGCGCACGCCTCTCGCCGCGACTTCCTCCGATCTTCCCGTGGCGCTCGAGCAGGTTCTCGCGATGCTCGAGTCGGCGCGCACGATCAACAAGGAACTGTTCATCATCTCCGACTTCCAGCAGAGCGATCTCACGAGGTGGCTCGAGGCGCGCGAGCGGGAAGGTGGGATCACGCTGGCTGACTTCTTCGTCGGCGAGGCGTATGCGGATTCGGCACGAACCGGAAACTCGATCATCCCCGATGACGTGCAGGTCTACGTCGTGCCGGTGCGCCAGGAAACCCAGGACAACCTCGCGATCACGCAGGTGCGCTTCGATCCGGGGGCGGGCGCGGGCGGAACGGGGAAGGTCACGGCCACGGTCCGCAATCATGGGGTGAGTCCTGTCTCGGATCGCCTGGCTCGGGTCTTCGAAGCCGGCGACGGGAGCGCGCGAGGCGGCGTGGGCGATGCAATCTCCGATGCGTCGTTCAGCGTTCCGGCCTTGGGCGAAGCGGAGGTCGAGATCGAACTGCCCCGCCTGCCTGATTCGGGCGCGGTCGAGGTCGTGCTCGGCGCAGACCCGCTCGAATGGGACAACCACGCATTCCTCGTGACCGCGGATCCCGGAGTGCGCTCGGTCCTGGTCGTTT
>CAMPIC010000386.1 GCA_946886185.1 uncultured bacterium | reverse complement strand
CGTCGGGGAGGATATCGATCCGATAGGTGCCGTCCGGTGCGGTCTTCGCGGTGGCGAAAACCGTTCCGAGGTTCGACCTCGCGCGCACGCGCACTCCTTCGAGGCCCGCGCCGGTGTCGCGTGCGGTGACACGCCCGGTGATCCAACCCGACTTCTCCGCGCGATAGTCGACCGAGCGGATCGTGTCGGCATTCACGGCAACGACGAGCGCACTCTCTTCCTGATTCGCTTGCGCATGCCACTGCGTCCGGTAGCCGCCGCTCGGAAGGAAGCGCACCCGGTACGCGCCCGGAGGGACACAGTCGAGCTGGTAGGGACCGAACTGATCGAAGACGCTTTCGATCGTGTCGGTCGCGGAAAACGCCGTGACGCGGATTTGCGGAGTGATATTGGTGTGCGCATCGAGATCGCCCTCGATCCTCCCGCTCGCCCCCTGGCCGAGCTGGCAAGTTCCGAGATCGAATCCGACGATATCGACGCGTCCTTCGACTTCGCCTTCGACGACTTCGATCACGCGCGCGTCCTCTTCGCGGACGACGCCGGGAAAGAATCGATTGAGCCGCGGGACGTAGATCCGATACGAGCCGCTGGGCAATCCCTCGATCGCGTAGGCGCCGAATCGGTCGGTGATCGTGAGATGCTTGCGCCCCGTGGCGATCGCGCGCGCTTCGACTTCGAAATCCGCGTAGGGAGCGTTGGAGCCTTCCGCTCGGATCTGGCCGCGAATCTCCCCTCCCCGATCCAGCTCGATGTCCAGATCGAGCCGTTCGCCGGGCACGATCAGCTCCACGAACGCGGCCTCCCCCTCGCTTCGCGCACCTCCGAGATATTCGGGCAGATACGGGCCCCCGCTCCCCGGCGCGGCGTGAATGCGATACGCGCCGGGATGGAGACCGCCCTGTCGGTACACGCCCTCAACGTCAGTCATCGTCGTCCAGATTCCGCCCGCCGCTCCTTCGATCTGCACGACTGCACCGTCCAATCCATCGCCGTCGCTCGCACGAATGATGCCGCCCAGCACCAGGCCGCGATCGAGATCGATTGCGCCGAGGTCCTGCAATTCGGAGTCCGCAACTTCGACCCGCTGAGCGGAGCCGGAGTCGCGAGCTCCACCGAAGTAGACCGCGGCATGCGCGTCCTCGCGAGACAGAGGATGATCGGAGGAAAATCGCACGGTCACAGAACCGGCCGGCACCCCTTCCAGGGAGAATCTCCCTTCGCCGTCGGTTCGACCCGCGACAGTGATCGACCCCGTGAACGTCTCGACGAGGAGTCCGGCGATCGGCCCATTCGGACCGGAAACGGCACCGGCGATCGTTCCACCCGCTTCCTGCAACGAAATGTCAGCGCCGGCAAAACCGGTGCCGGGACCCACCGCGACGAGCATCGCTCCGGACTGCGACGGAGCATTCGGATAGTAGAGGCCGGGATAGAAGCGAGAGGTTCCGAGGCGAGTCTCAGCCATTCCCGGCGAAATCCAAGCTCCGATCATGGAAATGCACGCGATCGCGAGGCAAACCCGCAGACGGTCACGCACGAGACGAGTGTGCATGAGACGCGTGTGCAAGAGACGGCCGCGCTCGAGGCAGGCACACACGACGCCAGCATTCGGGAAACGGGCACTCAGAGGTAGGCCCGCACGAGACAGGACCGCACGAGGCATGCGCGCCAACGATTCCACCGATGCCACCGCCGCCGCTCGCCTCACGCTCCCCGAAGTCACGTCTACCGCACCAGCACGACTCGACGATCGTCGCCGCCTTCTCCATCGCGAAGCACGCGGACGTAGTACACGCCGGCCGGCAGCTTGCGGCCTTCGCCATCGGTCCCGTCCCAGCCCAACCGATGCTGTCCGCTCGCGAAGAGCGCGCGCGATTGCAGCGGCGCAACGCGTCGACCGGCGGTATCGAGCACCCACGCCGACACGACCGCCGGCTCGGCGAGCGTCAACTGCACCTCCGTACGGTCGCGGAACGGATTGGGAACGGCAGAAGAGAGTCGGAAGCGCGACGCATCCTCCGGAACCGATGCGGGATCGAGGTCGCGCCCCTCGAATGCGTAGCAGATGCCACCCGTGGTCAGCTTCTGCGTGCCGGCCACCACGTCGGGCCAACCATTTCCGTTCAAGTCTCCCACTCCGCGCACGCTGAAGACGCGATTGCCGACCGGCGCTTGCCACTCGATCTGGCCGGTCACTCCATCCATGACGTAGACGTTGAGATCGAAAGAGCCGGCGCAGACGTCGTTGATCCCGTCCCCCGTCACATCCTCCAGACGGTCGATCGCCCAGACGTCGCCGCCATTGACGGTGCCGACCGCCTTGAACCAGGCGAGCGATCCGTCCCTGCCGTCATGCACACGCACCTGATTGAGCCACGACCCGACCGCGATGTCGGGAAATCCATCTCCGGTCACGTCGTCGAGCGTCACCACCCGCACGGCATTCGATCCCACGATGCCGGTCCACAGATCCGCACCGTTTCTCCCGCTCAGGCACCGCAACTGAGCACCGCTCCGCCACGTGCCTGCTACGACCTCGGGATAGCTGTCGCCGTTCAAGTCGGGAAGGCGGGCGAGCGACATCACCGAACCGGTGTCCCGAAGCCAGATGACGAACCCCGAGCTCCCGCCCGGTCCGCCATCTCCACTCAACGCGACCACTCGTTGTCCGAGATCGCCCACTCCCGCGATCACGTCGCGGATCCCATCGTTGTCGAGATCCTCGATCGTCATCACGTCGAAGATTGCATCGGCCGCCTGGTAGCGCCAAAACACGCTGCCGTCGGCTCCGCTCACGCAGTAGACGCCGTTGTTGTCGCTTCCGGTCCCGAAGACCACTTCAGGAACGCCGTCCCCGTCGAGATCCTGCTCGAGGCTCGCCATCGCGTACACCCAGCCCGAGACCGGAGGCACCGGCGGCGAATCGACGTAGGTGTCGAACTTCCACTGCGTTTCTCCGGTGCGCCCGTCGAGACTGAACGCGGAGCGATTGCCCCACGCCATTCCGATCATGACGTCCGGAAATCCGTCGCCGCCCAAATCCGGCCCGAAGCGCAAACAGGCATCGCCGTATCCTCCGCTGTTGCTCGGACCGCCCAAGGGACGCGCCGACCAGATCACCTCTCCCGAGCCGCTGGAGGCGCCGCGGATCGCAAAGAGATTGTCCACGGCGGGAGCGCCCGCGTCGTAGGTCTCGAAGACCACGTCGGGACCGCCGTCTCCGTCGATATCGGGGGCGCCGGTCACGCAGACCACGTTCTCGATTCCGGGAGCCGTCCAGAGGAGCGTCTGCGCCGAAGCTCCGCCAGCCAGGATCATGCCGCCGCAACCGAAGATGACGAGTGTGCGTTTCATCGCTGCCTCCAACGCGCGCTGTTTCAGCCGACCAGGCCGGGAGTCACGTGCTCCGCCCGCACGACGGTGTGAATCCCTCCGCGGACGAAGAAATCTCCCTCGACCGACATCCGCAGTGGCCGGCACGCGGCGACCAGGTCGTCGAGCACGAGATTGGTCACCGCCTCGTGGAAGTGGCCTTCGTTGCGAAACGACCAGAAGTAGAGCTTGAGGGACTTGAGCTCCAGGCAGAGCTCGTCGGGAACGTACTTGATGCGAAAGACGGCGAAGTCGGGCTGCCCCGTCTTCGGGCAGAGGCAGGTGAACTCCGGGATCTCGAAGGAGATCTCATAGCTCCGTCCCCGCTTGGGATTGGGGAAAGTTTCAAGATTCTTGTCCGGTCCTGCGGACATTTCGCCTCCTGCGCGCGCGATCATCGTCGAGAACCCTCGGAGTCTACCATGGACGGTCGAGATCGAGCTTGGCGGCCGGCTCCGGCGGCAGGACACTTCCCCGAGCTGCGGAAGAACCTATTGCGCGTGCATCGTGAACGAATCAGCGGCCGACGGGTGCGCGACTTCCGAGTGTCTGCTGCCCGACAGGGAGTCGGCACGGCGTCCGATGGTGAAGGCGAGGGTGTTTCCGTGAGCAAACTCGAGCCCGTGGTCCTCGAAGGCGCGGTCGTGCGCCTCACTCCGCTTTCCTTCGCGCACTTCGACGAGATGGCGGAGATCTTGCT
>CAMPIC010000385.1 GCA_946886185.1 uncultured bacterium | reverse complement strand
GCAAGCACTCCGGATCAGGCATGGCGCCAGATCACTGCGTGGGCAGAGTCACCTTCCCTCTCGCTTCTGTCGGAAACCGAAGAGTTCGTTCGGGTGCTGGAGCGCTTTGTCCGACGTCCCCGCGTCTTTGGACCCGTGGTCCACGATGCGCGCATCGCGGCTCTGTGCTTCGCACACGGCGCTGAAGAGCTGCTGGCGGCCGACCGCGACTTCGGTCTCTTTCCCGAGCTCCGTACCCGAAATCCATTCCTCTAGTCTCCACGGCTCAGGCGGGAAAAGCTCGCGAAGCATCGCCGGCTTTCAGCGCCAGTTGAGCAGGAGCGACTTCGGATCGAGCTCGATGTGCAGATCGGCGACGTCCCCGTTGTCGTGATCCTTGACCAGCTCGAGCCGGACGTGGTCCTCCGCGGAACGGAGCCGGAGGAGCACGGAGAGGTCCTTTTCGAAACGGGCTACGCGCTCCGGCACTCCGCTCGGATCGCTCTCGTCCTCGCGGTGGAGCAGCGAGGAGAGCCACAGCTCGCACTCCAGCTTGCGCGCCAGATCCTTGAGCTCCGCGACCTGCTCCGCGGTGGCCGTTTCCCACATCGGATAGCCGTCCAGGATGAGCACGCTCGGACGGAAATCCATGTAGTCGCGCATATAGCCGAGGGCGCCGCGCAGCCGCTCCATGGTGAAAGTATCGCCCAGGAAGGTGTGGATCATCCGATTGCGCTCGACCGTGAGGTGCACCGCGGCCTTGTCCTCGAGATCGTTCGCGCGGGCGAGATCCTCGAACACCTCGTCGTAGAACATCCTGACCTTGTCGGCCGGATCGGCGGTGTTCACGTGGAGCACCTTACGGCCGCGCATCAGATTGTCGAGCGCCACTCCGATCAGGAAAGCGGTCTTGCCGACGCCCGCTCGGCTCATCACCACACCCAGATTGCCGGGGCCGAGCCCTCCATGAATGGAGCGTTCGAACACGCGGAGCGGGCTGCGGCGGTTCACGTCCCTCTGATACATGCGATCGATCCTCACTTCTTGGCGGCGCGCTTTTCCATCCAGGCCTTGCGAAGCTCCTCGCAAACATCCGCGGGAGCGACGCCGTAGCGTGAGAACTCCATCGTGAACTCCGCCTTGCCCTGCGTGGCCGAGCGGAGGACGGTGGCATAGCCGAACATCTCGGAGAGGGGGACGTCCGCTTCGATGCGCGTGAAGCCGTCCTCTTCCGTGGTGCCCAAGATGATACCGCGACGCTTCATCATGGTGCCCATGATATCGCCCTGGAACTCGGAGGGGCCTTCGACCGCCACCTTCATGATCGGCTCCAAGATGGTGGGCTTGCCCTGAACATAGTACTCGCGGAATGCTCCGCGCGCAGCCGCCTGGAAGGCGTTGTCGCTGGAGTCGACCGAGTGCGCCGCTCCGTCGGTGAGGAGCACACGCAGACCCGCAAGCGGGAATCCGTAGTACTCGCCGCGGTCCAAGCACTGGCGGAAGCCCTTCTCGATCGACCCGATGAACTCGGTCGGAATGTTCCCGCCCACGACCTTGTTCACGAACTCGAACTCACCGCTCTCGGCAGCGCTGAGCTCGCCGATGATCCGTCCGTACTGGCCCGATCCACCGGTCTGCTTCTTATGCGTGTAGTCGAACGGCACCGCCTTGGTCATGGTCTCGCGGAAGGCCACGCGCGGGCGCCCCACCTGGACTTCCGCGTTGTATTCGCGCTTCATCCGCTCCACGTACACCTCGAGGTGGAGCTCGCCCATCCCGGAGATCAGAGTGTCGCCGGTTTCCTCGTCGGTCCCGGCGCGGAAGGTCGGATCTTCCTTCGTGAACCGCTGGAGCGCCTTGGACATGTTGTCCTGCGCCTTTTGCGAAACGGGCTTGATGGCCAGGCTCACGACCGGCTCGGGAACGTGGATCGCCGTCATCGAAGCCTGGATGTTGCCGTCGGTGAAGGTGTCGCCCGAGGCGCACTCGACGCCGAAGAGCGCCACGATGTCTCCGGCGGAAGTCCCCTCGATATCCTCCATCGAGTCGGCGTGCATGCGCACCAGTCGGCCGACCTTGACCTTGTCCCGGCTGCGCTGATTGACGATGAAGTCGCCCTTGGCGAGCGAGCCCTGGTAGACGCGCACGTACGTGAGCTGGCCGTAAGGCGAGACTTCCAACTTGAACGCGAGCGAAAGGAGCGGTGCGTCCGGGACCACCTTGACGTCAAACGCTTCTTCCCGGTCGTCCACGATCCGGATCGCCTGGTTCGTCACTTCATTGGGCGCGGGAAGATACTCGATCACGGCGTCCAACAAGAGCTGCACACCCTTGTTCTTGTAGGCGGAGCCCATGAACACCGGAGTGATCGCGCGCGCGATGGTCGCTTTGCGGACCGCCTCGCGGATCATCTCCTCGGTGACCCGGTCTTCCAGCATCGCCTCCATGAGATCGTCGTGATGCATCGAGACAGTGTCGAGAAGCTGCTCGCGGCGCGCTTCCGCCTCCGCCTGCAGGTTGGCCGGAATCGGGATTTCCCTGACCTGCTCACCGGAGTCCCCTTCGAACAGGTAGCCCTTCATGGTGACGAGGTCGACCACGCCCTGATGCTCGTGCTCCAGCCCGATCGGGATCTGCATCATGACCGAGTTGTGCTTGAGCTTTTCGCGCAGCTGATCGCAGACGCGCGCGGGGTTCGCCCCGGTCCGGTCGCACTTGTTCACGAAGGCGATGCGGGGGACGTTGTAACGGCGCATCTGCCGATCGACCGTGATCGACTGGCTCTGCACGCCCGCGACGGCACAGAGCACCAGCACCGCTCCATCCAGGACGCGGAGCGAGCGCTCCACCTCGATCGTGAAATCGACGTGCCCGGGGGTGTCGATGATGTTCACGTGGTGGTCACGCCAATTGGTGTGGGTGGCCGCGCTTGCGATGGTGATCCCGCGCTCGCGCTCGAGGTCCATGGAATCCATAGTGGCGCCGACGCCATCCTTGCCCTTCACCTCGTGGACTTTGTGGATCCTTTTGGTGTAAAAGAGGATGCGCTCGGTCAGGGTCGTCTTTCCCGAGTCGATGTGCGCGGAAATTCCGATATTCCGCAGCCTAGTGATGTCCGAGATCGCCTTGCTCACCCTCGAATCCTCCGCGGCGGGATCTAGCCGAAGTCCCCTGGCCGGAAAATCGCACACAAAAGTGCTGAGTATAGGGAGATTTCCCCGACCGTGCAACATCCGGGTTGGATGGATTCGCGAATCCCGCGATTGCAGGGATCTGCGATCGGGCCACGAGAGGCCGCATCTCCCGGACCGGCGTTCGAGGCACAGCCCGGGAGACACGTCGATTGCGGGTCGTCAATCAGTGGAGCGCGACGATCTTCCGGGAGATCTGAGTGCCGTCCAGATCGAGTCGGGCGTAGTACGCGCCGGACGCGAGACGCCGGCCCGACATGTCGGTGCGAGCCCAGTCGATCCGATGGATGCCCGCCTCGAGCGGTCCGTTGGCCAGCTGCGCGACTCGACGCCCCGCGGCGTCGAAGATCTCGAGCCGAACCTCGGAGCTCTGCTCGAGACCGAGCTCGAATTCCACTCCGCCCGCGAACGGATTGGGGCGGGCCTGCAGATGGAGCCGGACCACCTCGATCCCGCTCTCCGGAGCATTCGCGGTGTCATCCGGGATCTGCACGGCGAACGCGCCTTCGAGGCCACCCACGAGGACTCCTTCGAAGATGAGCCAGGAGCCGTCCTCGCTCAGCACGAAGGCGTCGGTCCCGTTCGCGATCGTGTCGAGGATGACGCCGTCCACCTCGGTGACTCCCTCCTGCACGAGCATCGAGTCGCCCAGGAACAGTCCGGAATCGATGTCGGCGTTCGGATCGCTCCACTGCGCGTAATAGAGCACCCGGCCCTGATCGTCGATCTGCACCGGTCCGCTCGAGAGCCCGAAGTTCACGAAGGTGAACGGCGCGATCGCGTCGATCGTGCCTCCCTCCTGCCGGAACACGCTCGTCCCGCCGCTCGAGCCTACGACCAGGACCTCGTCATCCGTGGTGGCGCCGTCGAGGTTTGCCGGGAAAACGAAATCCCCCTCATTGTTG
>CAMPIC010000384.1 GCA_946886185.1 uncultured bacterium | reverse complement strand
CGACATGGGGACTCGCCTGCTCCTCCTCACTCTCCCCTCGGCTCCGCCGGGGGCGACCATCGTGGATCTGGGCTGCGGCGCCGGGATCGTCGGACTCTCGATGGCGCGCCGAAAGCCGGATGCGAAGGTAATCCTGGTCGACGACTCGTTCCTCGCGTCGCGCTCCGCCGAGCTGACGCTTAGCCACAACGAGGTCAAGGCGGAGGTTCGCGCGGACGACGGTCTCTCTAGCTTCGAGCCGGGCTCGATCGACGTGATCGTGAGCAACCCGCCGATCCACGACGGCGGCGCCTACGAAGTGGAGGAGTCGCTCCGGCTGCTGCGGCAAGCGGCGGCCGCTTTACGGAAGCCCGGTTCTCTCCGGGTAGTCTCCGTTCACGGCGCGGATCTGGGAACACACCTTCAAGAAATCTTCCCGCGCGTGTCCCGCGTCGCTTCCGATCGTAGATTCGCCGTGTGGTCCGCGAGCTACTGAAACGATCCAACGGTCGGCGACGATCGCTGTGATGCGTAAGGGACTTCCCCGCGATCTCAGATCGATCGGCAACGATCAGTCTCTTCGTTCGCCGGCTTGCAGGGCGGTCATAGCATGCGCACGAAGGTCGAGATGCTCAGCTGCAGCCGCTGACGACCGGATACGCCGCGCGGCTCAGCGGTTCGACTTCATCGCGCGCTTGAACGCTTCCTCCATCGAGGTGCCGGAGCCCCGGCTGGCGCTGGTCTTCGCGCGGAACTCGTCGAAGCCGCGGCGCTCGTCCATTTCCTGCTGGGCGATCAAGCTGAGCCGGATCTTCCCGTCCGCAGTGACATCGATGACGGTGACCTTGAGCGGCGTTCCGGGCTGGAATCGCTTGGAAAGGTCGGTGTCGCGCTTCTCGCCGGTCTCCTCGCGCGGAATGAGTCCGCTCACGCGCGCGCCGTACACCGGCAGATCGGCGAAAATTCCGTACGGCTTGATGGCACGGACGACGGCGTCGACGACATCTCCGGTCTTGGGCTGCCTCTCCGCGGGGGAGTCGCTCGTTCCTTCTGTCGGGGCGGGCGCGGGGACGCGATCACGAATGGAGAGGGAAACGCGTTTCCGGTCCGGCTCGACCTTCAGCACCGTGACTTCGACCAACTCCCCCGTTTTGAGAACATCGGACGGATCGGTGATCTGCCGGTGCGCAATCTCGGACACGTGGACGAGACCCTCGATTCCGGGCGTCAGCTCCACGAAAGCGCCGAAGTTGGTGAGCCGCACCACGGTCCCGCTCGTCTTCTTCCCTTCCCAGAACTGCTCGGTGACTTGCTCCCACGGGTCGGGAGTCGCGGCTTTGATGGAGAGGGAGATTCGGAGGCGTTTTCCTTCCTCCTGCTCCATCCGAAGCACGCGTACCCTCACCCGCTGTCCCACCTGGAGTACGTCCGAGGGTTGCTCCGTCCGCCCGTAGCGAATCTCCGAGACATGTACGAGTCCCTCGATCCCGCCCAGATCGACGAAGGCGCCGAACGGCTGTAAGCGCATCACGGTTCCTTCGAGCTCGGCGCCGGGCTTCAGGGTAGAGAGAAGCTCCTCGGCTCGCTTCGCTTCCGCGCGCGCGAGGAGGGCGCGGCGGGAGAGGACGAGGTTGGTCGACTTGCCCTTCTCCTCGATTTGCTCCACGAGGAATTCGAGAGTCTGCCCGATGTAGGAGGATGGCTCGGAGCAATAGCCGATTTCGACTTGCGAGAAGGGGCAGAACCCGCGTTGCCCGGAGACCTGCACCTCGAGTCCGCCCGCGTTGAGCGCGATGACCTTCCCCGATACGGGCAGCCCTTGCTGGCGCGCTTCCCGCAGCACGCGAAGAGCGTCGCCGGCGTCGATCTGAACGGCGGTTCCGAGGAGGACCTGGTCCTGATCCGCGATCACGGTGAGCTCGACCGCGTCTCCTACTTTGTACGCGAGCGTGCCGTCCTCCTGGCGAAGCAGCCGAGTCTCGACCATCCCTTCGCTGCGGCCGCCGAAGTCCACGAAGCTGTGCTCGTCGCCGATCTGGATGAGCCGTCCTTTCACGCGCGTCCCGACCGGAGGCGTCTCCCCGCGATCGGGGCTGCCGTACTGATCGAGCATCTGCGCGAAGGCGGCGCGCTGTGCTTCGACCTTGGCAGGGTCTTCCTCGAGGCCGGCGGTCGTCGGCGTTGCGTGGCGATCACCGTTCGCGGTGCTCTCGCCAGGATCATTCAAGGGATGTGAATTCAACGGTGTCTGCTCATCCGACATGGCTGCCGCTCCTTCTCCGGTCGCGTTTCCCTCGCGGCGCAAGTGGCGACGGCTCATCCGTCGCAAGGGGGAAAGCGTATCCCAAGTCCAACGCCCGACGAAAGCTCACGTGTGGATCGCGAACGGGCGAGGTGCGACGCACTTGATGGTCGACGGTCGTGAACTGGCAATGAGCGGGTATGTCTGATGACCGGATCTGGAACCGCCGGGATCTCGAATGCGCGGGTGCTCAGCCGACCGATCGATCCACTCCGTCGATCGTGGTCGTCGTGAGAATCAGCGTCTCGACTAGGCCGATGGCCGAGGACCAGGTCTCCAGGTTGCCGATGTCGTGAAACCAGCATCGCCAATCACTGAGCGAGCGGGCAGCCAGTGTCGCGTCGTCGTCCTTGGGTTGCCATCACCTGCTCGGTCGTGGGAGACGCATGGGGCGCACGCGATGCCGGGGGACACCCGCGAGGTCGGAGGAGCAGGACCACTAGGCCGCCCTTCTATCCCTAGGCCACACGATCCCGCGGCCTCTCAGTCACTAGAGGCCAACTCTATTGCCAGGCTGTCGCCAGGCCACTCTATATGGATGGGCCGCGCGGTTGGTGTCCGGAACTGTCTGTCCGGACGTCCGCCGGACACTTCTCGACCCCTAGAACTGCGTAGCAGATCGATGCGTCAGATACGTCGGGCTCAATTGTCAACATGTGTGCGGTGTCATGAATCCGCGTCAGAGGAGACCGTCGACGACAAGGTGCCCGGTAGGATTCTGACCACTGAGCCTGTATCCGATTGTCGTATAGTCGATTGCAGAGCGACCTCCGCGGTGGGTGCTTCACGTGGGAGGGCGCGACCCCAAACTGCGGCCAGGGGATCGCCTGAGCGCCTCGGGTGTCAACAAGTTGTCCACACGGGCTCTCGTCAGAAAGTCCACCACCCGTTCCTCGCGCGAACTGCGCAGGAGATAGCGAGTTCGGCCTACGTCCAGATATCCACGCTCGGACCGGGAGTTATCAACAATTTGCCGATTCCTGGGGATATCTCCCATTCCTCGTGCATCGTTTACACGGAACGCATCGATCTCCAGAGCGCCAAACATCCCCGGTCAAGGGATCGCGGAACAAGCCGGTCTTCCCGGCTCGCGGGGATGTGAGTACTCTCCGGTTCCATGAGGTCCTCACCGCGAGCGTTTGAGTCCGAAGCGAAGGAGCCCGATGTGATCCTCTATACGGACGGAGCTTGTTCAGGAAATCCCGGACCGGGAGGCTGGGCCGTCCTCCTCAGAGATCCGCGCACCGGAAAAGACCGCGAGCTGACCGGCTCGGAGCCGAGCACCACCAACAACCGGATGGAGCTCAAGGCGGTGATCGAGGGCCTCCGCCAACTCAAGAAGGACGGTCTGGCGGTTCACGTCGTGAGCGATTCGAAGTACGTCGTGCAAGGGATGAAGGAGTGGGTTCGCGGCTGGGAGCGGAACGGCTGGCGCACTTCGGATCGAAAGCCGGTCAAGAATCAGGATCTATGGATGGAACTCGTGGAGCTGGCGCGCCGCCATCGCGTGACCTATGAGTGGGTTCAGGCGCACAACGGCCATCCGGAAAACGATCGCGTCGATGCGCTGGCCGTGGCCGAGTATCAGAAGTACCTGCGCCGCTAATCCGCCGACCATCTCGATAAAGCTACTGGATGATGCGGATGCCGCCGCTGCCCGTCGAGAGGAGCACGTCCGCGTCTCCGTCGCCGATCTGAACGGCCACCTCGTCGCGGTCCTGGCGGCGTACGTCCGCGCCTTCCACGTCGACCCGAACTCCGCCCGAGCCGGTTTCGGCATGCACCATGGCGGAGGCGCTCTCGGGGAC
>CAMPIC010000383.1 GCA_946886185.1 uncultured bacterium | reverse complement strand
GACTCGTCCGGGTCGAGCATGGCCCGGCCGCCCACGGCGCCGCTGACGATCGCCGGGCGCTGCGAGATGGTCGCGCTCAGGTCGGTGTCGTCGAGCTCCAGCGGCGAGGGGGCCGATGATCGAGACTCGCCGGCGAGGAGGCGAGGCTCGATGCCGATGGAGAGGAACGAACGGCTGTCCCTGCCGGTAGTGCGCCCGCGCGCGGTCATCGCCGACAGCCAGAGCAGCGAGGGGAGGCGGATCGCCTCCCGCCTCGAGAGCGACGGCTTCGTCGCGCTGCACGTCGCGGACACCGAATCAGCCGCGCGTCAGATCGAGGAGGGGGGAGTGGACGCGCTCATCACGGAGGCGCGCGCCCCGCGCATCGACGGGCTCCGCCTGCTGCAGTTGGCCCGTCTCCACAATCCGACCGTCTGCGTGATCTTCTTGATCTCGCCCAGAGAGGTGGAGATCGCGACGCGCGCCATGGAAGAAGGCGTGCACGACTTCCAGACGCGTCCGATCAACCTCCAAAAGCTTGCGGCGGTCGTGCGCAGAGGCATGGAGACCCAACGCCTCGCGACGCGCCTGGTCGAGATGCAGCGGCGTCTGGACCGGGAATTCGGGGCGGAAGGATTGATCGGGGAGAGTCCCGCGGTCACCGCGATCTGGCGGAAGGTGCGGCAGGTGGCCGCCGGGAACGCGAACGTCGTTCTCGTGGGAGAAGCGGGAACGGGCAAGGGAAGACTGGCTCGATCGATCCACGAGCACTCGGCGCGCCGCGGTGCGCCCTTCGTAGTCGTGGATTGCGCAACCAGCCAGCTGCTCGCGGCATGGTCGGGACGAGTTGCCTCTCCCGTCGACCCCGAGTCTCCTCCCTCGCGTCCCGGCGCGTTCCAGCAGGCGTTCGGCGGCACGCTGGTTCTCGAAGGAGTGCATCGCCTCGACCCCGGCGCTCAAGCGCATCTTCTCGGGATCCTCGCGGAGGGGAAGGTGCGCCCGATTTCCGGGGATGCGCGCTCCCTCACGATTTCGGATCGCGCCGTTCCCATCGATGTGCGGCTCATCGTCACCAGTCACGTCGACCTGCGCTCCCTGGTCGCGACGGGTCGATTTCGCGAAGAGCTTTTCTACCGGCTCAATGTCGTAACGCTGTTCCTGCCGCCTCTCCGGCAGCGCCCGCAGGACGTGCCGCTTCTGCTCACGCACTTCCTCGAGATCGCGGTCGAAGGTACCGACCTTCCGATCCCGGCGGTGACCGCGCGCGCACTGCAGCAGCTCTGCCGCCATGACTGGCCGGGGAACGTTCGCGAGCTCAAGGATGTCGTCTCGTCGATGCTGGTGGGCTGGGACGGAACACGTCTGCTCGACTTCTCCGACTTGCCGGCCCCTCTACAGCGCGCGGCGGAGGACGATTCGCGCGTCTCGAGCGGACCGGTGTCGATTCGCGAGATGGAGCGCTACGCGATCGAATCAGCACTCTCCGCAACCGACTTCGATCGACGCGCGGCCGCCCGGCGCCTGGGTCTCAGCCTGCGCACCTTCTACCGCCGCCTGCGGGAGTACGGAATCCATGCCCCCCGTATGAAGTCCGCCGATCGAGGCGAACGAGCACCGGTGAGTAGCGCGGTCTCCACGCCTCCGACGGAGTAGCGAAGTCGTCGCCGATCGCCAAGCTCCGGCCGACTCGCTTCTTGGCGCACATGATCCATCCGCTCCATTTTGCGACATCTTGCCCGCTTCGTTTCAGAATGAGACAACGTTGCACGGCAAGTCCATTTCCGGACTGGGATGGGCTTAAGTGATGTTATGACAATGGTTTGTGCTTGTACGCCCGTGCCCCCTCGGCCATCCCACTCCAGTTGGGTGCCAATTTGGCACTAGAAGCGTATGCATTCTGAAGCGGATGATACGGTTCACTGAATCTTATGGAATTATGTTGAACACGATGGGCCAATGACTTAACGTGCAGAGAGTTGCATGGCATGGTTGTTGTCGAAGCGGTTCCCAATGAGACGCGGGAGTCGCTCCGCCGCGCAGCGGGTGCCGCAGCGAACTCGATCCGCCATCACAGAAGTTCAACCCATAAATCTCAACCAGTCGATCGAGGAGGAACACTCGATGGCCACAAAGACCGCCTCCCGGATTCGTCCGCTCGGAGATCGGATCCTCGTCAAGCGCGTGGAAGAAGCCGAGACGATGCAGGGTGGAATCTATATCCCCGACACCGCCAAGGAGAAGCCCACGCAGGGCGAGATCGTCGCGGTGGGTCCGGGCAAGCGCGCCGACGACGGCACCATCACCAAGCTCGAAGTCAAGCCCGGCGACCGCGTCCTCATGAGCAAGTACGCTGGCACCGAGGTCAATATCGACGGAGACGAGTACCTGATTCTCCGCGAAGACGACGTCCTCGGAATCTTGGAGAAGTAAGAACGCCGACCCGCCAGCGGGCAAGACAAGCGCAGCCCACGAGCTGCGAATCTAGGAGGATTTCCAGAACATGCCAGCCAAGCAGCTTCTCTTCAAGTCGGAGGCTCGCCAGAAGATTCTCGAGGGAGTCGAGTTGCTCTCGAAGGCCGTCAAGGTGACCTTGGGGCCGCGCGGGCGCAACGTCGTCCTCGAGAAGAAGTGGGGTTCGCCCACGATCACCAAGGACGGCGTTACGGTCGCGAAGGAGATTTCTCTCGAGGATCCTTATCGCAACATGGGCGCCCAGATGGTGCGCGAGGTCGCTTCCAAGACGTCCGACGTCGCGGGCGACGGCACCACCACCGCCACCGTGCTCGCGGAAGCGATCTTCCGTGAGGGCCTGCGCAACGTGACCGCCGGCGCCAATCCGATGCACCTGAAGCGGGGCATCGACACGGGCGTTGCCGCCGTCATCGACGAGCTCAAGAAGCTCAGCAAGAGCGTCAAGGACCGCAGCCAGATCATGCAGGTCGCGACCATCTCCGCGAACGGAGACACCGACATCGGTGAGAAGATCGCCAACGCGATGGACAAGGTCGGCAAGGATGGCACCATCACCGTGGAAGAGGCTCGTTCCATCGAGACCACCGTCGACTTCGTCGAGGGAATGGAGTTCGACAACGGGTATCTCTCTCCTTACTTCGTGACCGACAAGGACGCGATGGAAGTGGTGCTCGAGAACGCCTACCTCCTGATCCACGAGAAGAAGATCTCGAATCTGAAGGACATCCTTCCGATCCTCGAGAAGATCTCCCAGAGCGGCCGTC
Organism: uncultured bacterium; assembly: GCA_946886185.1. Next base: position 875 of record CAMPIC010000383.1, on the reverse strand, counting down.
CGCTTCTCATCATCGCGGAAGATGTCGAGGGTGAGGCGCTCGCGACCCTGGTCGTGAACAAGCTCCGGGGCACGCTCCAGTGCTGCGCGGTGAAGGCGCCCGGCTTCGGCGATCGTCGCAAGGCGATGCTCGAGGACATCGCGATCCTCACCAGCGGCATGGTCATCTCCGAGGATCTGGGCCGGAAGCTGGAGAACACCCAGCTCACCGACATGGGCCGCGCCAAGCGGATCACCATTTCCAAGGACCACACCACGATCATCGAAGGGGCCGGCAAGACCGCCGACATCAAGGCGCGCTGCGACGTCATCCGCAAGCAGATCGAGGATTCGACCTCCGACTACGATCGGGAGAAGCTCCAGGAGCGTCTCGCGAAGCTGGCCGGCGGAGTCGCCGTGATCAACGTCGGCGCCGCGACCGAGACGGAGATGAAGGAGAAGAAGGCGCGCGTCGAGGACGCGCTGCACGCGACCCGCGCGGCGGTCGAGGAAGGCATCGTCCCCGGCGGCGGTGTCGCGCTCCTTCGTTGCCTCGGAGCGCTCGATGCGATCAAGGCGGAAGGTGACGACGCCATCGGAATCCGGATCCTGCGCCGCGCGCTCGAGGAGCCGCTTCGCACGCTGGCGAACAACGCCGGCGTCGAAGGCTCGGTCATCGTGGCCGAGGTGAAGGGCAACTCCAAGAAAAATTACGGCTACAACGTCGACAAGGACGAGTACGTGGACATGCTGGAAGCGGGGATCATCGATCCGACCAAGGTGACGCGGACTGCTCTGCAGAACGCGGCTTCCATCGCCGGCCTCATGCTGACGACGGAAGCGCTCATCGCGGAGATCCCGGAAGAGCCCAAGCAGGCGGCCCCGGGCGGCGCCCCC
>CAMPIC010000382.1 GCA_946886185.1 uncultured bacterium | reverse complement strand
GCCGGAAGGGGTTCACTGCCATCATGAACAGCGGCATCGCCATACCGGGCCCGGTGGAGCTTCTGCTCCGCCTGCTCGAGAACGCCGGGCGACTGGGACTGTTCCTCTTCCGCTTCGCGCGCGAGATTCCTCCCGGCCTGCGCTATGTCCGGCTCTTCCTGGTTCAGTGCAATCACATCGGGACGGGGTCGCTCCCGCTGGTGTTCCTCACCTCGGTCTTCGTGGGCGCCGTGGCAGCGCTCCAAACCACCTATCAGTTTCAGGGCGCGATCCCGCTCGTGTACGTCGGAACGGTGGTGGCGAAGTCGGTCGTAATCGAGCTCGGGCCGGTGCTCACCGCGCTGGTGGTGGGCGCGCGCGTCTCCTCCTCGATCGCCGCGGAGATCGGGACCATGAAGGTCACCGAGCAGGTCGACGCGCTCGAAACGCTGGCGATCCGTCCCCTGCGCTTTCTCGCGGTCCCGCGGTTTCTCGCCACCGTCTTGATGGTGCCGGTCGTGACGGTCTATGCCGATGCGATCGCGATCCTCGGAGGCATGGGCGTGGCGGTGAGCCGGATCGGGATGTCGTCCCACACGTTCACCCGCGGCATGAAGATGTTGTTCGAGGTCAACGACATCTACGGAGGTTTGCTCAAGGCGTTCGTCTTCGGCGCGGTCATTGCGCTGTCGGGTTGCTATTACGGGTTCCACACGTCGGGCGGAGCGGAGGGGGTCGGAGCCTCGACGCGAAAGGCGGTCGTGGCGAGCTGCGTGCTCATCCTGGTGGCGGACTATTTCCTGGCGGAAGTGATCTTCCGTCTGATCTTCCCTCCATCATGATCGGCGGCGCCATGACCGGGCCCGTCATAGTCGGCTTGCAGATGCACCGTTCCGCGCCGGGGGCAGCGTGATCGAGATTCGTGGATTGAAGAAGCGCTTTGGTTCGCTCGTCGTGCTGGATGGAGTGGACCTCGTGGTGCCGGAGGGAGAGTCGCTCGTGGTGCTCGGTCGTTCGGGATCGGGCAAGAGCGTCTTGCTCAAGAACATCATCGGATTGATCAAGCCGGATGCAGGCTCGATCGAGGTCGATGGGCAGGAAGTGACCGAGCTCGACTACGAAGAGCTGGGCGAGCTCCGAAAGAGGTTCGGGATGCTTTTCCAAATGGCGGCGCTTTTCGATTCGATGACCGTGCAGGAGAACGTCGGGCTCGGATTGCGAGAGCATACCGACAAGAGCGAGGAGGAGATCCGCGCGATCATCCGGGAGAAGCTGGAAATGGTCGATCTGGATGGGATCGAGGACAAGATGCCGTCCGATCTCTCCGGAGGGATGCGCAAGCGCGTCGGCCTGGCGCGCGCGCTCGCCATGGAACCGGACTACCTCCTCTATGACGAACCAACCACCGGGCTCGATCCAATCACCGCCGATCAGATCAACATTCTGATCCGGCAGGTGCAGACCAAGATGAACGTGACCTCAGTGGTGGTCACGCACGACATGAAGAGCGCGTTCCACGTGGGCGATCGCATGTGCCTGCTGCGCGACGGGCGGATCCACTTCAGCGGGACGCCCGAGGAGATCCGCTCCTCTACCGACGAGTTCGTCCGCCAGTTCGTGAGCGGCGACTCCGGTTACGGGCGATAACGACAAGGGAGGATGTATGGCCTCGGAACGAATGCGCATGATCCAAGTCGGGGTGCTCTTCATCTTCTCGATCCTCGTCCTGATCGCGGGAGTGCTCTGGTTCAAGGAGTTCCAGTTCGGCCAGAAGCGGTCGGTGATGATCGCGGAGTTTCCGAGCACGAGCGGACTGATCAAGGGAGACAATGTGGAGGTCAGCGGCGTTCCGTCCGGTCACGTCTCCGAGATCCGCTATGAGAACGGGCGATCGCTCGTGACGATGGAGATCGATCGCGAAGCGGATATCCGGCAAGGCTCCCGCTTCGTGCTGGAAAACGTCGGCATCATGGGTCAGAAGATGGTCGCGGTCTATCCGGCGCTCGATGGTCCGGCCGCGGAACCGGGCACGATCTTTCGCGGAGAGTACCAGCCCGGGATTCCGCAGCTCATGGAGGGGCTGGGTGGCACGTTGGACGCGGTCAACCGCCTCGCGATCCGCCTCGAAGGAATGGTGGCGTCCTTCGATTCCACCGACTCCAACTCGCTCCAGAATCTCGTCACCAACACGGAGACCCTCACCGAGGAGCTGGTCGTCTTCGTGCAAGAGAGTCGAGGGGAAATGAAGTCGGGGCTGACCAACTTCAACGATGCGATGGCCGCTCTCCACCGTTCGCTCGATGGACGGGAGGAGTCGGTCGGCCGTTTGATCGACAGCACGGAACAGGCGGCAGTGCATCTGAACTCGAGCTTGTCGCGGATCGACTCCGCGACCGCGCGCGTCGACAGTCTCCTCGCCCGTGTCGACCGGGGAGAAGGCACCTTGGGGAAGGCGATGGGGGATCCGGCACTGTACGAAGAGCTCGTCACGACCCTGCGGGAGACGCGCGCGCTCGTCGCCGACGTGCGCGAGAATCCCAAGCGCTACGTGAAGCTCAGCCTGTTTTAGGAGCCGGCCGTCGAGTCCAGATCGCGAACGCTGCGGGCTGGTGGTTCCAGTTCGCCGGTCAGCTCAGCTCGTCCACGTCCACCTGGCCGGAGACGCGCCGCCGGACGAAGGACCAGGAGACGCCGACTGCGAGGACACCCGCAAAGCAGATCAGCACCGCCCAGGTGAGCGCGGTCGCGTTATCTCCCGGAACGATCCCGACGTCGATGAGCAGCCAGAGGAGCGTTCCGACGATCGCGACGGTGATGAGGAAGCCGATCAATCCGAGCGACTTGCGGGCCGCCCCCACGAAGAGGATCCAGCCCGCCAGGAGGATGAGCCCCGCGATCACCAGGACGGGTCCGACCGAGCCTCCGTCCAAGGTCCGCCGGATCCATCCGACATAGGAGTATCCGGTCGGATTGTAGGTGGCGAGGACCAGCACGATCGCGAACAGGAAACGACTCAGCACTCCCTGGATCGAAAGACGTCTCGCCATCGGTTCTCTCCGCTGTGATCGACCCCGGCTCTACCCGCCCCTGGAAGAGCCACCGATCGACGGTAAGGCAACGAAGACCGGCCCGCAACCACGCTCGGTGATTGCCGGTTCGTGCCTGCGGGGACGTCCTGCTGGCGCGCCGCGATTTCCCTGGTGGAACAGCTTTTTCGTATCAGAGGGGGGTGGTGGTCCGACGTCTTCCCGGGGTGAGAGGCGCCCGGCGCCCTCGTCGAAGCCCCCGGAAGGTTGCAATGGGGTCCCATCGATTTCGGTTCTCGATTCGTGAACGCACCGGACCCAGATGAGAGGAACGAGAACGATGGGCCCCGTCCTCTTTTTCGAAGTTCCGATATCGGGTTCGCGTTAGCCGCGACCATCGCACAGTGGTCGTTGCTGGTGCGGACCGATCACCTCGGGTCGCCGCCGCGGCCCGAGGTTGCTTCTTGGTGTCGGCATCGAAACGAGCCGCTGCTCTGACGCGTTGTGGGCGGCACTCTGGTTGCGGGGACGAACGGCGACGGGTAATACCGTCTCCAGAGTGGCACTCGAGGGCCGCCCACCCATTTCAGGTTCTGCGTTCGCCCACCGGCGCTACGAGCCGTTGCAAGCGCGCCTTCACGTCCGTCCATTCCGAAGCGAGCACGCTGAAGTAGACCGTGTCGCGGAGTCGCCCGGTCGCGGTCACGGCGTGCTGCCGCAACAGCCCCTCTTCCTTCGCCCCCAACCGCAGGATGGCGGCGCGCGAGCGCTCGTTCAAAGCGTCTGTCTTGAGCTCGACGCGAGTGCATCCCAGGGTTTCGAAGGCGTGCGCCATCATGAGCAGCTTCGCTTCCGTGTTGATCGCGGTGCGCTGCCAGGGACGGGCGACCGTGGTCCATCCGATCTCGATGCGGCGATGCTCCGGGACCCATGCGCCGAAGCGGGTGGTGCCGACGATGCGGCCCGTGGCTCGCTCGATCGTGGCGAAGGGAAGCGAGTGCCCGCGCTCCCATCCCCGGATCGCGTCGGTCATGTAGTCGTGCAATTCCTCTCGCGTGGTCACGCGCGAGATGGTCCACTGCCAGAGA
>CAMPIC010000381.1 GCA_946886185.1 uncultured bacterium | reverse complement strand
ATCGATGGCCTCGCCCCAGCCGGTCACGGCGATCAAGCGGGTCGAAGCCGTCGCGGGCAGAACGCGCAAACGGCGGGCGAGCTCGAAACCGTCGAGCTTGGGCATGCCGAGGTCGACAAGCGCGATATCGGGGCGGAAAGACTCGGCGGCGGCCAGGCCGGCGAGCCCGTCATACTCGACCCGGACCTCGTGCCCCAGCTTTTTCAGCATCACGCCGAGGGAGTCCGCATAGTCGACATTGTCGTCGACCACGAGAATCCGCAGCGGATGTCCATTGGCGGCCGTCCTCGTCTCCGAACGGAAGTCCTCGGCTGGACGATCATCGTCAGCTTCCTTCGGCGGCTCCGCTCGTCCCAGTTTGGGCCGTCGATCGACTGGTGGATGCCGTTCCTCAGAAGGCTGCCGCTCGTCTGCTGGACGTGGTCCTTCGGTGTCCTGGCGTTCGTCCGATGCCCATCGCTCTTCCGTGACCACGGGGATTCGCACGACGAACTCGGCGCCGCGATCCTGCCCCGCGCTGTGCGCTTTCAGAGTTCCCCCGTGCAACTCCACCAGAGTGCGGCTCAAAGACAGGCCGAGACCGAGGCCCGAGGCTTCGTGGTCCAGTCGCCGGTCGACCTGCGTGAACATTTCGAAGATCCCCTCGAGCATGTCGGAGGGAATGCCCGGCCCGTTGTCGATCACCCTCGCGATCATTTCACCGCCCACCACTTCGAGGGAGAAATCGATCTTTCCCTCGGTCTGGGTGAACTTCACGGAGTTGTTCAGCAGGTTCAGGAACACCTGTTCGAGACGGGCCGGATCGGCATCGATGGTCAGTCCGAGGGGAGGGATCCGGTAGGTGAAACGTTGGCGGCGCGCCTGCGCGCTCGGTTCGACCGCCTCGATCGCGTTCAGGGCCACTTGCCGGAGCTCGACGCTCTGGCGGCGGAGCGAGAGCTTTCCCGTGGTCAGTCGCGAAACGTCCAGTAGATCGTCGATCAGACGGATCAACTGGATCACTTGCCGGTCGATGATGGCGCGCGCCCCCGCCGCTACCTCGGGATCATTCGGCTTGAGCTGCATCAGATGCACGGAGTTCCGAATCGAGGCCAACGGGTTTCGAAGCTCGTGCGCCAGAGTCGCGAGGAACTCGTCCTTGCGCCGGTCCGCGGCGCGCAGGCTGTCCTCGGCGCTCCGCCGTTCCTCGATTTCCAGCTCCAGGTCGGTGAGCATCCGATTCATCGCATCGGTCAGGACTCCGATTTCGTCATCGGTCGTGCGCCCGGTCCGCACGGAAAAGTCGCGGCGTTCGATCACGCGGCCGGCCGTCTGCGCGAGTCGGAGGATCGGATCGGTGATGGCTCTCTGCAACCAGGATGAAAGGAGCGCCGCGGCAACCAAAGCGACGGCCATCACTCCAACCACGATGTTCATGTAGGTCTGGAGGCGCCGATTTGCTTCGTAGAGCTCCTTCAGAACGAGGGTGCCGAGGTGTTGTCCGTCTTCGACGATCGGATAGACGACCGTGATGTACTCGCCTTCGATCCGGTGGCCTGCCACTTGCGGCGAGAGCGCCGCAGCCTTCTCGCCCACCGGAGAGAACGCGGCAAACAGTTTTCCATCGGGACCATAAAGCGCAACCTGCTGTACGCCCGGCCTGGACCGGAGCAGCTCGAGGTTTCTCCTGGCTTCCCGAGTGTCGTCGAACGACAGCGCCGGCGCGCAGGCGTGCGCCACGATCTCCGCCTGGTTGCCAACGCTGATCAGCTTGCGTTCGCGATAGTCATGCACCGTGTAGTAGCCCGCGGCGAACGCGCTCAGCAAGAGCGCGGCAAACGTGCTCGAGATGACCAGGGCGGTGATCTTGAGGCGGATCGACCGCTGTAGGAGCCGCGGAAGCACCATCAGTCACCTGACTTCACGAAGTGGGCCAATGCGAGCACGCGAGAAGAAATGTGCAGCCCCTTACGGCGAGCAGTTTCCGGCGCCACTTCGAAACGAATGCGATCTCCCACCCGAACGAGATTGATCATCGCGCCTTCCTCGAGCGCCCCTTCGAATTCGGTGACCAGGAGAACTCCCGGCCGACCGGCGACCTTGGGAAGCTCGGTGGCCGCGGAGTTCCCCACGAAGAGCACGTGGGTGGCCGTCGGCGACTCCTCCGGAGTCACCTCTCGAACCTCGATGCGATGACCTTGGGCTTCACGATGGGACACGACTTCCTGCAGCGCGGCCCGTACTTCCTCGGCCCCGAGCACACCGATGACGATGGGCGCTCGTTCATCGCCCAGAGCGGAAAGGGGCCATTCCACATAGGACAAAAACTTGAATAGATACGCCGCCTTCACTTCATGCTCGAGCTTGGCGCGCGCCGGGGAAGGCACCGACGCTACGAGGAGCCCGAACAGCAATGCGCGAGCGACGCGCATCAGAGCGCTACCCGCGCTCGGAGGAGCCAGGAACGTTCGAGCTCGGCTCCGGGCGACCATTCGATGTGCTCCGAGTCGGTCACGTTGCGAACCAGAATATCCAGCTCCGCGAGGCGAGCGAGCCTCCACCCGGCCCGGAGATCCAATGCGGTGTAGGACGGCACTCCGATGCCGAGCGCGCCGTAGGATCGCAGAGCGAGATCGAGCTCCCACGAATTGCCGAGCTCCGTGGCGGAGCGCAAGCTCCACCAGTGATCCGGGTCGCCGCCGAAGTTGGTCTCGGGCTGAAGGTCCACCGCGCCGCTGCGGACACGCAGCTCGGTACTGAGATGGGTATAGCCGGCGGACAGCCGCCAGTCGTCGACGACGCGGAGTTCACCCCACGTCTCCAGCCCGTTCGTGTGCCCCTCTCGATCGTTGGCGACCATCGCGCCGTCGGCGCCCGGGGTGATCGATCGTTGCATCTCGAGCTCGGGCGGGAACGCGGCAGCCGACCCCGAGAAGCGCAGGAACGGCTGCCCGCGAAAGCCGAGCTCGTATACGTAGGCGATCTCGGATTGAAAGTCTCCGCCGACCAAGGCGAAGGGGGGCACTCCCGGAAGAAACAGATCGCGATCGAAGCGTGAGGGCGTGCGCACCGCCCGAGAAACCGCGGCCCACAGGAGCGAGGTGTCCTCCGGCCACCAGCCGATCCGGGCGCTGGGGAGATACTCCAAGCCGGTGTAGGTGTTGCGATCGAGCTTCAACCCCACCGTGGCCTGCACCCGCTCGTCCAGGACGACCTCGTCCTGCAAATAGAGATTCCAGCTGTTCAAGGTCTTGTTGGCGGGGATCAGGGCGAGGGCGGCGGTGTTGTCGATCCGGTCGTGTACGCTCCGGAAGCCGCCACCCCAGAGAAGGCTGTGCCGGCCCCGCGCTCGCATCGTCTCGCCGAACTCCACGTCCGCGGTGTGCAGGTTCTGCTGCTCCCTGGATGCGAAGTCGTAGTAGGCCTGCAACCGCAGCCGATCTCCGTTGGCGAGGTCGCGGTTCCAGCGAGCGAGTAGATTGGCTCCTCGCAGCTCCTGGGCGCGCGTCGGCTGATCGCGCTCGGAAAGGTAGCCGTCCCCCTGAAGAGTCCAGGCGTCGCGTTCGCGCTTCCAATCCGAACGGAATCCGGCCTGGAGGCGATCGGCTCCATCCTCCATATCGGTGCCGTCAGGACGGGTGCTGTCCTCGCGGCGGGTTGCCTGCGCGTACACGCGATAGCGTTCGGATCCACCGTGGCGCGCCGAGACTCGGAGCTCGGTGTCCCCGCCTGCCGCCGATACCAGGCCCCCCTGCGTGCTCCCCGCGGTTCGAGTGGTGATGTTGATCACACCATTGAAAGCGTTGGCGCCCCAGAGCACTCCGCCCGGACCGCTGATCACCTCGATGCGATCGACGTCTTCCAGCATGATGTCCTGCGCATCCCAGAAAACGCCGGAAAAGGTCGGTGTGTAGATCACGCGGCCGTCGATGAGGACGAGGAGGCGAGAGGCCAGGATGCCGTTGAACCCGCGGGCGGTGATCGCCCAGCCATTGGAGCCTGCGCGCGCCACCTGGAGATTCGGCGCGAGTCGGAGCGCTTCCGGAATACTGGTCGCGCCGGAGCGACGGATGTCGTCGCCGCTGATGACGTACACGGAACCCAGAGCCCGCGCCAGCGG
>CAMPIC010000380.1 GCA_946886185.1 uncultured bacterium | reverse complement strand
GGATCAGCATCACTGTCGTCGAATCGTGAAGATGGATCAGCATAACTGTAATTGAATCGTGAAGCTGAATCCGCATCACTGTCGTTGAATCGCGGCGTGGATTCAGGATTGAGATTCGGCCGGGCAAGTCAGCCCTCGAGAGCCTGGCAGCAGATGAGCGGCGATCACGAATCATCCACCTCTGCGCGCAATCCGCATCTGCAGAGCATCGGGCTTTCCATCCTGCTGCCCGGATTGGCGCAGTACAGGATGGGTCACACCTTGCGCGCGACGGGCTACTTCGCCGCGGAAGCGGCCTGCTGGAGCGCGTTCGCCTCCTATCGGGTGCAGGGCTCGAATCGCGAGGACTCCTATCGCCAGATGGCGGAGCTCTTCGCCGGTGTCCGGGATCCCGGTTCCAGAGACGACGAGTATTACAAAACCATCGCCGGCTGGCCCACCAGCGAGTTGTACAACGAGATCGTGGTCCGTCGCGAAGCGCGTCAGGAGCATGGCGACGATCTCGCGGCGCGCGAGGCGTACTACCAATCGAACAAGATCCAGGGAGACGAGGCGTGGAGCTGGGTCTCCGAGGGGGCGCGCGAGCGCTATCGCGACAAGCGCAATGACGCCCAACGATCGTTCAAGAACAGCCGCAACATGATCGGGCTGGCGGTGGCGAATCGTCTCGTGGCGATGATCGATGCGGTGCTGCTCGAACGCAGGCACTCCACCTTGCGCGTCGAGCTGGTTCCCGATCGGGCGAGTCAGGGCGCTCGCATCTCGATCTCCCGAGCCGTGCCGTGATCGGCGCGCGCCCGCTCGGCGCGCGCCGGATCCTGCTGACGTGTCTGGCGCTCGTCATGAACGGAGAGCCCGCCCGCGCCGCGTCGCCCCCTCTGCCCGAGCTGGAGCTTTCGCGCGAGGCGGCATCGCCCGGACCGATCGAGCTGATCGCCCGCTCTCCGTGGACTCCTCCCGCGGAGATCGGTCCCTTCCATCCGGAAGCGCTCGCCGCCGACGCGCTGGGCCGTCTCTTCGTCCTCGACCGCGGGCGCATCGCCCGGATCGATCCCGACGGAAGCGCGCGCATCTTCAGCGCAGGCGATCAGGGGGGAGCGCGCTTCGCGCAGCTGGTCGCGCTCCACGCGGGGAGCGGACCGGATCTGTTCGCGCTCGAGCCGTCCCGCAATCGCCTCTATCAGTTCGACCTCGATGGGCGCCTGCGCACGCAGATCGGCTACGGCGGCGAAGACCTCGGGTTCATCGACGCGGTCGACTTCGCGCTCGACAAATCGGGAGAGCTGCTCCTGCTCGATCGATCCGGCGGGCGCCTCCTGCGGTTCGATCGATTCGGGCGGTTCCTTCTCGACCTCGCCAAAGGAGCGACCGGTTCCGCGCGGCTGGAGTCGCCGACGCGCCTGGCGCTCGATGGCGACGGAGAGATCTACGTCCTCGATCCTCCGGGAGCCGCGGTGCGGAGATTCTCCCGTCAGGGAGAGGTGCGCCCCTCCTGGCGGTACGACCTCGAGCTCGCCTCCCAAGCGATCGCCGGAAGCGAGCTCGCGGTCACCTCGCGCAATCAGGTCGTGGTGGCGGCGCGCGACGCCTCCTGGATCCGGTTCTTCGCGAGCGACGGTCGCCTGCTCCATCACCACGCGGGCGCCGAGGCCCCCTCACAGATCACCGACCTGATCGCCGCCGATAGTCTGGTCTATCTGGCGCGGCCGAAAGCCGGGCGGATCGACCGGTTGCGGATCGTGTATGACGGCATCGGGTCAGAAGAGCACTGAAGCGAAGGGCGCGTTCGGCGTACTGATCTCGCGTCTGGGCTGGAGCGCGCTTCCGGAACGTGCCGCGCTGCCTGCGGCGGCTGTCGCTTTCACTGTGCTCCTTGCCTTCGCGCTTCCCGCGTTCGCCCTGCAAGGGGAGACCGGCGAAACCCCGTCCTTCGAGACCGGCGACGATTCGATGACGCGTGCGGACTCCTTCCATGTGCTCGCCGACACTTCGATGGTCCGCACGGATACGCCGAGCGTCCTTTCGGACACAACGGACGCGCGCAGTGACAGTGCGCAGGCTGCGGGCATCTTCCAGTGGCGCGCCGGATGGGTCTCCGGAGAGCGCATCGTCCATCCCGACTCGGTGCGCTATCAGCTTCCGCGCGGATGGATCGATCCTCGCTCCTTCACGCTCGAACGCAGAGGCGTTTTGCTGCAGCGAGGCGTCGACTTCCTCCTCGATCCGCGGCGCGGAACACTCCGCCTGCTCCGGTTCGAGGAAGGAGATACGGTGGCGTTCCGCTATCGCGGCTTTCCCGCTTCGCCGCGCGACGAGTTCCGGCTCCACCTCCCGTACCACGCCGAAGACTCCAGCGCCGTCGCGGTGGAGCGACCGCCCGTCCGCGCGGAGGACACGCCGTTCGGGCGGCTCCAGATCGCGGGCAGCAAGACGTTCGCCGTGGAGGTGGGATCGCAGCAGGATCTCGCGCTCAAACAGTCGCTCGATCTCTCGGTGCGCGGGATGATCGGGCGGAACGTCACGGTCAACGCCATCCTGACCGACCGCGACACTCCCCTGCAGCCGGAAGGCACGTCGGCGCAGCTCGACGAGCTCGACCGCGTGCTCGTGGAAGTGGAAGGGCCGCGCGCGCGCATGACCCTCGGCGACTACCAGCTCCAGCTCCCTCCGTCCGAGTTCGCGCGATTCCAGCGGCAGCTCAAGGGGGTGCAAGGAGAAGTGCGGCCCAAATCGGTTCGCCTCTTCGCTGCCGGCGCGAGCTCTCCCGGCGAGTTCCGCTCGGTCGAGATTCTGGGGGAAGAGGGAAAGCAGGGTCCTTACGAGCTCGGTCCCAACAACACCGCCCTTCCGGTGCCGGTGGTGGCGGGAAGCGAGGCGGTCTGGCTGGAGGCGCGCAAGCTGACGCGCGGCGAAGATGCCGACTACGTGATCGACTATGCGGAGGGGACGCTCACCTTCACGAGCCGCCAGCCGATCACCGCGTACTCGCGGATCGCGATCGACTACCAGCTCGCCATCGAAAACTATGCGCGCACCGTCTACAGCGCTTCGGTGGCTTCCGGGAGCGCGCCCGATCCGGAAGCATTGGGGCGCGCACCGGCGATTGCGGGAGGATCGGCCGCGTTCGGGCCGGGGATCTATGGGTCCGCTTCCTCCGCGCCGGGCAGTGCGCCCTTCGCGACCGGGGATGCGGCGGCGGAAGCGGCGCGCTCGGGAGTGCGGGCCACCTGGATCGTCGAACGCGACGATCGCCACAATCCCCTCGGTCTCCCACTGAGCCGCGCGCAGATCGAGGCGCTCGAGGGAGCGGGCGACCAGAGCTCCGACAGCCTGCGGTCGGGAGTGAACTTCGTCGGTCCGGGCAGCGGATCGTACGAGCGGGTCTTCGTGGATACGCTCGCGACCTCGTTCTTCGTCTACACCGGTCCGGACAGCGGCTCGTACGAGGTTCGGTTCGAGCCGGTGGAAGCAGGGGAAGGAGAGTACGCCGACACCGTGGATTCGGCCGGGAACCGTTACTTCGTGTTCGTGGGAGAAGACGAGGGAGACTTCGTTCCGGGGCGCGAGATCACCCGGCCGCAGAGCTCCGGCGTCCTCTCGGTGGCGGGCATCAGCCGCTGGGGCGGACATCTCGGCGTACGCGGCGAGATCGCGCTTTCCGATCACGACGCCAACACGTTCTCGGCGCTCGACGATAGCGACAACCAGGGGATCGCGATCTCCACGGAAGTCGCCGCCGATCGGCTCCGGGTCGCCGGAGGGCAGCTGCGCCTGGGCGCGCGCTTTCGGCAAGTGGAGGAGCGGTTCCATTCGCTCGATCGACTCGATCCTTCGTATTACGCGATCGACTGGAACGTCGATCCGGCGCGCCTGGAGCAGGGCGATCGGCGTTTCGGGGTCGATGCCGCCCTCGAGGGGTCGGCTTCCCGGGTCGGGCTCAGCCTGGAATCGCTCGACAATCGCCGGGACTTCGACGCGCGCCGAGGGACGCTCGACCTGCGCGCGCGTCGAGGTTCTCTCGATCTCTACGGCCGCGTGCTGCGCGCCTGGAGCGACGATCGGGGAGAGGAGACTCCCGGGCACGGCCTGCGCGCGCGCGATCACGGCCGCATCGCC
>CAMPIC010000379.1 GCA_946886185.1 uncultured bacterium | reverse complement strand
TCGAGATGGCAGGTGTACTGGTGACCGTCCCCCGTCTCGCGTAGCGGCGGCTTCTCGACGCGACAGATGTCCATGACCATCGGGCAGCGCGTGTGGAACGGGCAGCCGGGCGGCGGATTGATCGGCGAGGGCACATCCCCGACCAGGATCGTGCGCTGCGGCCGGTGATCCGGATCGGCCACCGGCACAGCCGAAAGCAGCGCTCGCGTGTAGGGATGCTTGGGATCTTCGAAGAGCTCGCGCGTGGTCGCCGTCTCCACGATCTTGCCCAGATACATCACCGCGACGCGATGGCTGATGTGCCGCACCACGGACAGATCGTGTGCCACGAACAGGAACGAGAGTCCCATCTCGTCCCGCAGATCCATGAGCAGGTTGATGATCTGCGCCTGGATCGAGACGTCGAGCGCGGAAACCGCTTCGTCGCACACGATGAACTTGGGCGAGAGGCTGAGCGCACGCGCGATCCCGATTCGTTGACGCTGCCCGCCGGAAAACTCGTGCGGATAGCGGTTCACGTAGACCGGATCCAGCTTCACCTTCATGAGAAGCTCGCGCACCCGATCTTCCAGCGCCTGCCGCCCCGTGACCAGCTTGTGGACGCGCAACCCCTCCCCGATGATGTCGGAAATCGACATGCGCGGATTGAGCGAAGCGTACGGATCCTGAAAGATGATCTGCATCCGCCGACGCATGGCGCGGAGCTGCTCGCCGCTCGCCGCACGGACATCGGTCCCCTCGAAGAAGACGCGGCCTCCGGTCGGCTCGATCAACCGCAGGATGGATCGCCCGACCGTGGTCTTTCCGCAACCCGATTCGCCCACCAGGCCGAGCGTCTCTCCGGGCCGGATCTGGAAGCTGACGTCATCGACGGCGCGCACGTGTCCGACCACCCGCCGCAGCACCCCGGCACGCACGGGAAAGAACTTCTGGAGATTTTCGACGCGGACCAACGGCTCGTCGGTCGCCAGGACCCGCCGTGCCACGCGCGGCGCGGCCATGTCGACGTCCACCGTCACCGTATCCCTCCAACACTGGCGTGCTCGTCCCCTGACTTTCCGACCCTCTCCAGCTCCTCGTTCGTGATCGGGTGATGGCAGGCGACCGTGTGCCCCGGCTCGATCTCCACCAACTCCGGCTCGAGCTGCACGCACACCTCCGTCGCCTTGAAACAGCGCGTGCGGAACTTGCATCCGCTCGGATGATGGAGCGGATTGGGCACCACTCCCGGAATTTCTCGGAGGCGTTCCTGACCTTCGACGTGCGTCTCGGGGAGCGACTGGAAGAGACCGTAAGTATAGGGATGACGCGGTCGCCGGAAGAGGCTCCGGGTATCTGCATACTCGGCGATCTTGCTCGCGTACATCACCGCGACGTGATCGCTCATTTCCGCCACCACCCCCAGATCGTGGGTGATGAGCAGGATCGACATTCCGAGCTCCGCCTGCATCGACCGCAGCAGGTCCAGGATCTGCGCCTGGATCGTGACGTCGAGCGCGGTGGAGGGCTCGTCCGCGATGAGCAGCTTCGGATCGCACGCCAGCGCCATCGCGATCATGATGCGCTGCTTCATTCCCCCCGACATCTGATGGGGATACTCGCGGACGCGCTGCTCGGGCGACGGAATCCCCACCTTCCGGAGCATGTCGACGGCATACTCTTCCGCCTCCTTGCCCCTCATGCCGCGGTGGAGCTCCAACACCTCCACGATCTGATTTCCCACCGTGTAGACGGGATTGAGCGAGGTCATCGGCTCCTGGAAGATCATGGCGATCTCGTTGCCGCGCACCTTGCGCATCTCCACTTCCTCGATCTCGAGGAGATTGCGTCCCCCGAAGAGGATCTCGCCGCCCGCATAGATGGTGGGAGGTTCCGGATTCAGACGCAGGATGCTCATCGCGGTCACGCTCTTGCCGCAGCCGGACTCGCCGACCACTCCCAAGGTCTCGCCGCGATGGATGGAATAGCTCACCCCATCGACCGCCTTGACCATGCCTTCTTCGGTGTCGAAGTAGGTCTTGAGATTCCGCAGCTCGAGGATGACATCGGCCATCAGTGGGTCACCTTGAGGCGCGGATCGAGCGCGTCGCGAACGCCCTCTCCGAAGAGGTTGTACATCACCACGGTCAAGAAGATGAGCACCCCCGGATAGACCTGGATCCACCAGTGCTCCGCCGAACGGCTCTCGATGAAGAGCGATCCCCACGAAGGAATCGGGAGCTTGATTCCGAATCCGAGGAAGGAAAGCGTCGATTCGATGAGGATGCCGGTAGCCACGCCGAAGGTGGCGGCGACCAGGACCGGCCCCATGGCGTTGGGGAGGATGTGCCGGAAGATGGTGCGCGCCGGGCTCACCCCGAGGGCGCGGCTCGCCACCACGAAATCCTGCTCGCGCAATCGGATGTACTCCCCGCGGACCAGCCTCGCCACTCCGGTCCAGCTGACCAATCCGATCACGATCATGATGTTCAGGATGCTGGGACCGACGAACGCGACCATGATCAGAATGAGAAAGAACACGGGAAAGGTCTGAACGATTTCGATGAGCCGGCTGATCAGCATGTCGGTGCGTCCCGGATAGTATCCGGCGATGGAGCCGATCACCGTCCCGATAAAGACGAAGATCGCCGTCGAGACCAGGCCCACCGCCAGACTGATCCGCGCCCCCCATACCAGGCGCGTCGCGATGTCGCGCCCCAGGCTGTCCGTTCCCAGAAGATGGCGACGGAACGAATTGGCCGAGGGTTCGCCCACTTCCACCCCCACCCGTTGACCCGCTTTGGGAATGCCGGTGGCGCGATCGACCCGGCCGGCGCGCGGGCCGCGCACGTAGTACCCGGCGGCGTCGATCTCTGCGGTCGGATGCCAGGTGGGGGGACGAAACGACTCGCCGTCATTGCTCTCCGCCAACCCGTACGGAATGGGAGCGAAGAGGACCTGCTTGGCGACGATCGTCCCCGAGGTCAGGCCCGACTTGTACGTGCTCACATAGAACTCGGAAGCGTTCCCTTGCCAGAGGAGCGCGCAAAGAGCGGGCAGTGCGACCAGGACGAGCGCTTTGTGTTTACGGGCGCGGCGGATCCGGTGGTGCTGCCCGCCCAGGAGCTTGCGGTCCCAGATCCGGTTCCAGAGAGGGAAGAGCAGGATCAAGACCCACAGGACCATGAAGAAGATGTCCGGCTGTCCGAGGGTGGAGAGCGCGGGGAAGGCGCGGAACGGAATCAGACCGACCGTCTTTCCCGCGACCGCCTCGGACACGTTCGCCACCGGCGACATCCCGTCGCGAACCGCGTTGGCGAGTTCGAGCGCTTCCGAGGCGTGACGCGCGGCCGCTTCCGCTTGTCCCGCGTTCGCGCTCTCCCGAGTGGCATCGACCGACTGTACGAGCCGCTCGAGGAGGTCACGATCGCCGGGAGCGAGCTGGCGCATCATCGCGTGCGCCCGATTGGTGATCGCGGAGTGCTCGCGCCCGACGCGATCGATCCAGGAGTCGGATCCGGCCGTCTCGCCCAGACGAACCTGCGCCACGAGCGATTCCACCGTGATGGGAAGCTCGCGCTGGGCCTTTTCGTAAATCTGCATGTCGATGCCGTGGAAATAGAGGGGACGATCGTTGGCCAGGAAGGGAGCGAAGACGGCAATGGCGTAGAGCACGACCAGCACCCCGAGCGCGAACATCGACATCTTCCGGCGGCGGACCTGGGACACGACCAGCTCCCAGTAGTCCTGGCCCTGGACCGCGCGCGCGGGTTCACTCCCCGCCTGGGCGGCGGGAGTGGGAATGGGCGCTACCGCGCGTTCCGCCTCAGTCGTAGGCGATTCGGGGGTCGACGAGTGCATAGGTAATGTCGGAGACGAGGAATCCCACCAGAGTCATGAGCGCCGAGGCTGTCACCGTCGCCATGACCACGTTGTAATCGCGCTGTACCAGCCCTTCGAACGCGTAGAGGCCCATTCCGGGGATCGTGAAGATCGTCTCCACGATCACCGATCCGCCGATCAAGGCGGGCAAAATGCTCGCGAACAGAGTCACCACCGGGATGAGGGAATTGCGCAACGCATGCTTCAGGACCACGACCTTTTCCGACAAGCCCTTGGCGCGCGCCGTCCGGATGAAATCCTGCCGGATCACGTCGAGC